>CALWWT010000097.1 GCA_944385325.1 uncultured Clostridia bacterium
GTTGGAGTGATACCAGACGTTCCACTCATCGACCGACAGGTTGATCGTTTTGGCAGAATGTTTTTTTGCTTTTACGCTGTCACAGATAGACGCAACGGATTTGATAAAGGTATCAAAGTCGAGGCTGTTGGCAAGGAATTCGCCGATATCATTTGCCTGGTTGCCATAATAGGTATGCAGTGAGATATAATCGACATAGTCGTAGCAGTGATCCAGAACCGTGCGTTCCCAGTCGCCGAAAGTCGGCATACCAAGTCCGGAACTGCCGCATGCGACCAGTTCGATTTCCGGGTCGATTGTTTTCATCAGTTTTGCGGTTTCACAGGCAATCCGTCCATATTCTTCTGCAGTTTTAGCGCAGATCTGCCAGGGACCGTCCATTTCATTGCCAAGGCACCAGGTCTTGATATTGAAAGGTTTTTCAAAGCCATTTTTGCGCCGCATATCCGAATAATAGGTGCCGCCCGGGAAGTTGCAGTATTCCAGCAGGTTGCGCGCTTCATCCGGACCGCGGGTACCCAGGTTCACTGCCATCATCACATCGGTATCCGCTTTTTTAGCCCAGCTTTGGAATTCGTCGATCCCGACCTCATTGGTTTCAATGGTTTTCCATGCCAGTTCCAGCCGGCGCGGACGATTTTCTTTTGGTCCGGGATCATCCTCCCAATTGTAGCCGGAAACAAAGTTACCGCCGGGATAACGTACGATCGGAACATCCAGTTCCTTGATCAGATCCAGGACATCTTTGCGGAATCCTTCCTCATCGGCAGTCGGATGACCTGGCTCATAGATGCCGCCATAAACCGCGCGTCCGAGATGTTCAATAAAGGAACCGAATATTCTTTTGTCAACAGGGGAGACCACGTTTTCTTTATACAGGTGAAGCATTGCTTTCATACGCAAAACCTTCTTTCTAAAAAACTGTAACTTTGGGAGAGACTCCGGGCAATCCAATATCAGTCTTCTTTGCAGACCTTTTCGCCGTTAATCAGTACAACATCAGGTGCCACCGCAATATCAAAGCAGCTGCCGGGCATAATAACCAGATCAGCATCTTTTCCGACTTCAATGCTGCCGACGCGGTCTTCAACACCGATGTGCTTAGCAGGATTGATGGTAATTGCCTGCAAAGCGGCAAATGTATCCATACCCGATTTGATCGCCAGTTCCGCGCAAAGGGGCAGATACTGCTGAGGGATAACCGGTGCGTCGGTGATGATCGAGACCTGACCGCCTGCTTTTGCAAGGATGCCGGGCGTCGCAAAAGTCTTGTTGCGCAGCTCAAATTTAGAAGCATGGGTGAGAGAAGGACCGACCGCCATCGGCAGATTTTCTTCCATCAGCTCATCGACGATCAGATGACCTTCTGTGACATGTTCCAGCGTCAGACGGAGGCCAAATTCTTTTGCAATGCGGATTGCGGTAAAGATATCGTCTGCACGGTGAGCATGTGCTTTGAGCGGAATTTCCTTATGGATAACCGGCAGCATTGCTTCCAGCTTGAAGTCAAATTTCGGCTTTTTGGAGTCATCATCACCAGCAGCCTGCAATTTGCGGTCATATTCCAGTGTTTTGAGAATCAGTTCCCGCAGCTTGGAAGCGGTTGCCATACGGGAAAAGTTGTTGACATCCTTATAGCATCTCTTAGGGTTCTCGCCGAATGCGCATTTCATTGCGACCGCCTCTTTGATAACCATTTTATCTACCCGTTTGCCGACCGTCTTAACTGCCATGAAGGTACCGCCGACAACGTTTGCAGAACCGGGACCGGTGCAGACAGTGGTAACGCCTGCGGATGCAGCTTCATGCAGTGCCGGGTCCATCGGATAAAAACCATCAATGGCGCGCAGCTGAGGAGTGAGGATATCCGTCATTTCATTGACGTCATTGCCTTCAAAGCCGATACCGCTGCCCTGCATACCGAGATGGGAGTGTGCGTCTACAAAGCCGGGATAAACATGCTTTCCGGCAGCACCAATCAGCTCAGCGTCATTGGCAGTCAGATTTTCACCAATAGCGGCGATTTTGCCATCATGGATGAGGATATCTGCCTGATAGGGTTCTTTATGGATTGCGTCAAAGATCAAACCGTTTTTAATAATTTTGTCCATCTTCATTAAGTCCTTTCCTCAATCATTTACAACCGTATAATTAAAAAATTCGCACAGCAGCCGGACACCTTCATCCGTTTCCTCTGGCAGCAAAGCACGTGCAACGCGGTTTTCCACGCCGTCGTCACTGATCAGAATTGCATAATCTCCGTCCAGCTTTTGCACAGTATAATATGTAGGTTCCATTTTCTTTTTCTTCTCCTTCCCAAATGAAAAAGGCACCAATGTCATTTCCATTATATCACGTCCTTCCGTTTCGTCAACAGTTTTCTGTCCAAATCGACCATTTTTTATGTATAATCAGGGATTTATCCGTGCATACTAATCAGTATCTGGAAAGGATGGGTGGAAAATGAATCAGGAATTACCGCAAACATTTAACCGACAGCGTAAACAGCTGGACGAACTTCTGCGGGTGGAAAACAGTTTTGATATGCTGGCGCGACCGTTGGAAATTGCAGGAAAAGAAGCACGGCTTTATTATATCAACGGATTTATCCGGAATGAGATCATGGAAGAAATGATCGCATTTCTTTTGCGTGTTCCGGAGGAACAAGCCGGGAAAACTGCCACGGAATTTATCCGGCGCAATATCAGCAATATTGATGCACAGCAGGAAACTGACTGTGATAAGATCGTGACCGGTGTCCTGTCCGGAAAGCTCTGTTTGATCAGCGCGCATTTTACCGGAGCAATTCTGATCGAAGCCAGGAATTATCCGGCACGCGGTGTTCAGGAACCGGATGATGACCGGGCACTGCGCGGCTCACGGGACAGCTTTGTCGAGACGATCATCTGCAATACCGCACTGATCCGACGCAGAATCCGCGACCCTAAACTCACAATGGAAGCTATCCAAATTGGCAAAACCAGCCGGACGGACGTTGTGCTTTGCTATATAGAAGGAAGGGCAGATGACCAGTATCTTAAAAAACTGCGCGGTCAGCTTTCCAGGATTGAAACCGATGCCCTGACGCTCGGACAGCAGAGTCTTGCCGAGCGGCTGGTACATTCCGGGTTCAATCCATTTCCG
>CALWWT010000098.1 GCA_944385325.1 uncultured Clostridia bacterium
AGAATGGCAGCGGTTTCTCGTGCGCGCTGCATCGGTGAGCAGAGTACACGGTCAATAAAGGGCATCTTTTCGGAAAGCTGTTTGGCCTGCATTCGTCCTTTTTCAGTCAATGGAACGTCGGAACGTCCTCCGCAGATTTTGTTGAGTACATTCCAGGTCGCTTCACCATGCCGGACAACGTATAAAATCATCTGAATCCATCCCTTCGTTGTGATCTGCTTTAATTTTAGTGTATCACAAAATTATCCAAAAAGCCAGCAAAAAAGCCGGGCAGGACGCCCGGCTTTATAGGGTTGTAATCAGAATTCGATCTTCTTCTGGATATAGGAGACCAGCTCGGAAATGGGCAGACGAACCTGCTCCATCGTATCACGGTCACGAACGGTGACACAGTTGTCGGCTTCGGTTTTGTCATCGCCGATGGTCTGGAAGTCAACAGTGATGCAATAAGGGGTGCCGATTTCATCTTCACGGCGATAACGTTTGCCAATGGAACCGGCATCATCATAATCAACCATGAAGTATTTGGACAGCTCGTTCTTGATTTCCATTGCCTTGTCGCCCAGCTTCTTGGAGAGCGGGAGAACAGCGCACTTGAAGGGAGCCAGAGCCGGATGCAGATGCAGGACTGTACGGATGTCTTCCTTGCCCTTTGCATCCACCAGATGTTCCTCATCGTATGCTTCACAGAGGAAGGCCAGCGCGACACGGTCACAGCCCAGAGACGGCTCGATAACGTAAGGAATATAATGTTCGTTGGTTTCGGGGTCAAAGTAGGTCAGGTCTTTCTTGCTGGCTTCCATATGACGGCCAAGGTCATAATCGGTACGGTCGGCAATGCCCCACAGTTCGCCCCAGTCAGTGAAGGGGAAGGCATATTCGATATCGGTTGTTGCACGGGAATAGAACGCCAGCTCGGCCGGGTCATGGTCACGCAGGCGCAGGTTTTCTTCCTTAATACCGAGAGACAGCAGCCAGTTTTTGCAGAAATCCTTCCAGTATGCAAACCATTCCAGGTCGGTGCCGGGTTTGCAGAAGAACTCGCATTCCATCTGCTCAAACTCACGGGTACGGAAGGTGAAGTTGCCGGGGGTAATCTCATTACGGAATGCCTTGCCTACCTGGCAGACGCCAAAAGGCAGTTTGCGGCGGGTTGTGCGCTGGATGTTGGCAAAGTTAACAAAGATGCCCTGTGCCGTTTCGGGACGGAGATAGCAGGTGCTGGAAGAATCTTCGGTGACGCCAATAAAGGTTTTGAACATCAGGTTGAATTTACGGATAGGGGTAAAGTTGTGTTTGCCGCAGACCGGGCATACGATGTCGCTATGCTCAGAGATGAACGCGTCCATCTCTTCAAAGCTCATCGCGTCGGCGTTGACATCCGGGTAAACGTCGCTGATGAGTTTATCTGCGCGCTGACGGGAATGGCAGTCCTTGCAGTCGATCAGCGGATCGGAGAAGTTTCCGACATGGCCGGTGGTGACCCAGGTCTGGGGGTTCATGATGATGGCGGCATCCAGACCGACGTTGAGGCCGCTTTCCTGGACAAACTTTTTCAGCCACGCCTTTTTGACGTTGTTTTTGAATTCGACGCCGAGGGGGCCGTAGTCCCAGCTGTTGGCGAGACCGCCATAGATTTCACTGCCGGGGAAGATATAACCGCGGCTCTTGCAGAGGTTGACAATCATATCAAGCGTTTTTTCGCTGTTTTTCATCTGTGTTGACATCCTTTCATCGGAATACATTCTCTCTCATATTATAAACACAAAATTCCCTCAGGTCAAGGGGAAAACACCAATGAAACAGCGGTTTTGCAGGGAGTTGAATATTCTGTAAACTTTTTGTCTGATTGCAACATTTCTGTATCTTTTTGGTACTTATATTATATACGGATTATAAAATGAACGGTGTTTCAGAAAGGTATATTGAAGAATTGCTTTGCTGATTCTTTACCGTTGCTGACGGATGTGGTATAATATGAAACAAATACAGATATCTGATTTTTTCAGATTACGAATAGCATATCCGGCAGAGGATCTGCATATATTTAGTTTTGACAATAGGGTGCAGATCAATCATACTGCTCCTGGAAAGGATGGACAAACATGAGTTTAATTAAATCATCAGGCTTTTCAAAATGGACGCGGTCGTTTTCAGCCGGTGCGGTGGCTTTAATGCTGGCGGCATCAGGTTGGGCAATAGCCTCCCAGCCGGTTTATGCCGTTACCACAAATCAGCTGACCAGCAATGATTTTAACGGACGGCTGTACAATGTCCTGCTTGCCCAGTGCGATACCAATGGAGACGGCACGCTGACCACTTCTGAACTGGCTTCTTATACATATGTTGATCTTTCGAATCAGAATTTGACTGATCTGACCGGTATCGAATATCTTTCTGGTGCGACCTATATCGATCTTTCCGGTAATAAGCTTACTTCACTGGCAGGACTTAAATATAATTATAAACTGACCTATCTGGATATTTCGGATAACAATTTTACAAATCTTGACTCGATTCTGGATTATCCTGATGCCTATTCCAATTTGCAGGAACTGGATGTTTCGGGAAACAAACTGACCGATATGTCCGGCGCTGTGGTATGTTCCAGCCTGACAACTCTTGATCTCTCCGGCAACCAGCTTTCTACCATGAGCAGCAGTATGGTGCTGATGAAAAAGCTGAAATCGCTGGATATTTCCAACAATAAGCTGTCCTCTATTCCTGGGTTGCCTTCCTCGCTGACGTCGCTCAGCCTGAGCGGCAATCTGATGACTGACCTTTCTTTTACCGAAAAGCTGGTTGCACTGGAATATCTCGATGCGTCGGACAACCTGATCACCTCTGCTGCCGGACTGCCGGTATCCAACCTCAAGACACTGTATCTGGAAAATAACCAGCTCAAAACACTGGGAGATCTGGTTGGTGCCAAAAATTGCACAATGGATGTTTCTCATAATGTCATCGATACCTATTCCAGTACCGAGCAGTCATACAGCGAAACGCTGCGCTTATCCGGCTGTGCGGTTACTGCTGTACCGCAAAACCTGTCCGGCTGGCAGTATCAGAACGGTGCGGTTTATTACTTTACCAATACCACCGGCACTTATGTAACCGGCACAACAACGATCAGCGGTGTATCTTATACTTTTGGTTCTGACGGTGTTTTGTCCGGTACTGAAGAAAAAGCACCGGTAGAGTATAAAGACCCCAGCCCTTCTGATAATGAAGACGATGAGAATACCGGGGTGGATAAACCTACCGGTGAGCCTGGTACCAGCACAACCGGAACATGGCAGCAGTCGGGTGACAACTGGTACCTGGTGGATGAAAACGGCAATATGCTGACCGGCTGGCAGAAATATGATACCGCATGGTATTATATGGATGAAGACGGAACCATGCAGACCGGATGGCTTCAGGACGGCAATACTTACTATTATCTGTACAGCTGGGGCGGAATGGCGACCGGCTGGTACAAGGTAGGAAGCACCTGGTTCTATTCCAATGGCGCCGGTGAAATGCTGGCAAATAAGTGGCTGGAATACAAGGGTGACTGGTATTATCTCAAATCCAGCGGTGCGATGGCTAAATCCTGGCTGGAACTGGGCGGTAAATGGTATTATATGAGCAGTGATGGCGTGATGCAGACCGGATGGCAGGAGATCGGCGGTTCGACTTATTATATGTCTACCTCGACCGGATACTGTGCAACCGGCTGGTGCAAGATTGACGGCAAGACCTATTATTTCGACCCGGTCAGCTGCAAGATGGCACGCAATACCACCATCAATGGGTATAAGGTCGATGAAAACGGTGTTTATGTTGAATCATAATTGATTGTGATCAACCGAATAAGCCCGGGCAAACTGGCAGATGCTGGCTTTCTCGGGCTTTTACTTTGTTGTTGGACAACAGTTTTTGTCTGATCTATATGAATAAAAAAAGACCCGGATCTGTATTTACAGATCCGGGTCTATCTGGTGGAGACGAAGAGGATCGAACTCTCGACCTTACGGATGCGAACCGTACGCTCTCCCAGCTGAGCTACGCCCCCAAAGACATATTTTATTTTATCACACCTTTCTGCATTTGTACAGAGAAAAAATACTGTAAAAGTAACGAAATTACTATTTGAAATAAGTATAATTTATACAAAAATAACGCACCTAAAACTGGATAGGCAGTGTATCAGAAGTCAGTGCCTCAAATTGGTATCCTTTTTCCCGGTAATATGGAACGATAATTTTCAGACAGTCAACGGCAGTCGTCCGGACGGAGTTATCATGCATCAATACCAGGATACGATCTCTGTCCTTGCCGGTCGAGATAATATTATCAGCCATTGACCCCGGGTCTGCCGCGCTTGCGCCGCTGTCTTCCGCGACCGAGTTCCAGTCAAACCAGACTAATCCTTTATCTGCTGCCGCCTGCTTAATGTCTTCCAGGACCTGTTTGTCGGCAGTAGAATTACAGCTGCCTCCGGGAAAACGGAAGATATCCGGCGAGTATCCGATAATTGACGTGAGATATTCGGAAAGCTGGTCAAGGTCTTGAAAAAAGCTGGAAGCGGATTCATAAATCTGCTGGTATTTATGTGAATAGCTGTGCATACCGATCGAATGCCCTTCCTCGATCATTCGTGGGAGCAGCTGCTGTGCGCGGTCGGTTTCCATACCAATGACAAAAAAGGTAGCCGGAATGGATTCCGCTTTGAGGTAATCTAAAATATCTTCGGTGACAGCAGAGGGTCCATCGTCAAAGGTAAGATAGACTGTTTTTTGCGGAGAAGGGTCTGCCGCAGTTTGGACCGGTCGGAGCTCTTTCGGAGGAAGAATACCGTTTGCCAGGACTGCTCCGAGAAGGAACAGCATACAAATAAGAGAGACAGCGACAGATTTTTTACCTACCCTCAGCCGTTTTTTGCTCATAAACAAATCCCTTCCCTTCGGCTTACGAATACAGTTACAGAGTATGCGCTGGTCATGAAGGGTATGCAGAAGGTGGTTTGACAAGTAGACAGCGGATCGGTATAATGTAAAGAAGTAAAGGAGGGCTTGACTTGCGCGGAAAAAGCTTGCGGGAAAAAAGACGCAGACGGCGTATCCTGTTCCGGTCGGCAGTTGTCGTTATGGCGGCTGTTGGGCTGCTTGCGGCTACGGTAGTGCTGATTTGGGGAACAATCCGTCTGTTTACCCGACCGGATACCGACCAGGTACTCGACTGGGAATATGCCGCCACTACTGAGAAATATGCACAGGAATATGCTGTCCCTCTGGAAGTGGTCTACGCGGTGATCGAGACGGAAAGTCATTTTGAACCGGACGCACAGTCAGGGGTTGGAGCCTGCGGGCTGATGCAGCTGATGCCGGATACCTATGATTGGATTCAGAACCGGTTGGGAGAAGGAGAAAATGCCGATGGTCAGGCAGAAGGAAATACCGAGCAGGCGGTTTCATCCGAAACACCGGGAGAAGAGGAAGCAGATATTTTTGATCCGGAGACCAATATCCGGTATGGCGTATATTATTTATCCTATCTGTACGAACGGTTTGGCGTATGGGAAACAGCGTATGCGGGATATAACGCCGGACCGAATATTGTTGCCAGATGGCTGGAGGATACAGCCTATTCCACAGACGGTGAAACGCTGACGCATATCCCATATACTGAGACTGCAAACTATGTCGTAAAGGTGAGCAATGCCCGTGAGCGGTATCATAAATTGCTTGGCTGAACGATTGTTATCATGCCGGAATTGGACGTGAAAACGTTTGATTCCGGCATTTCTCTTGCCAAAAAACCTGGAAAGTGGTATCGTAGAATGTAGGATGACCGGAAAGGTGGAATATAAAATAATGAAAGGGTATACCAGAGGAATTGTCTGTATTTTAATGTCTGCTTTTTGCTTTGCACTGATGAACGTCTGTGTGCGTCTGGCAGGCGACCTGCCAAGCGTTCAGAAAAGTTTTTTCCGCAATCTGATTGCAGCTGTCTTTGCGCTGGTGCTGCTGATCCGGGAAAGGCAGGTACCGATTATCACCAAAAGGCAGCTGCCGATGCTGATATTGCGGTCGGTGTTTGGCACAGTAGGGATTCTCTGCAATTTTTACGCGGTCGATCATCTGGTGCTGGCGGATGCTTCGATGCTGAACAAAATGTCCCCATTTTTTGCTATCATCTGCTCCTGGCTGGTACTCAAAGAAAAAATCACGCCCATGCAGGGAATGGCTGTATTGGCGGCATTTATTGGAAGTCTGATGATTATTCGGCCAACCTTTTCCAATATGGATTTGTTTCCATCGCTGATCGGTCTGCTGGGTGGAGCCGGCGCGGGTGCGGCTTATACGATGGTGCGAAAGCTCGGACAGACCGGCATCAACCGGACGGTTATTGTGCTTTTCTTCTCTGCTTTTTCCTGTCTGGTCACGCTGCCGTTTTTAGTGTTTGATTATCATCCGATGAGCGGGATGCAGCTGATGGCGCTGTTGGGGGCTGGTCTGGCAGCGTCCGGCGGTCAGTTTGCAATTACGGCGGCGTACTGCTATGCGCCTGCAAGGGAAATTTCGGTTTATGATTACTCTCAGGTTATTTTTTCAGCGTTTCTTGGATTTGTTTTATTCCAGCAGATTCCGGACTGGATGAGTGTATTCGGGTATATTCTAATCTGCGGCAGCGGTGTGGCACTTTTCTTTTATCATCGCAGACAGGCGGATTGTGTGAAGCCACAGTGAATTTTCCGGCGTTGGACTGGACAAGGACGCAAAAATCGTGTATAATGCAAAGGATATCGTGTTATATATAGCCGTCTGTCCGGTCACAACTGGTCGGGCGTACTATAGAAAGGATGAAAATCTTGAAAGCTATTTTGAAATCCGCTGCTCTGGCTGCTGCCTGTGCTCTGGCTGCCGGTGCGATGTCTTCCTGTAATCAGGACACTTCCTGGACCTACCGTACTTCTGATGGAACATATGAGGTCACCTCTGGTATGTATATCGGCATGTCGATCAGTGCGTATAATGAAGGGATGTCCCAGGAAGGAATTGATACTTCTGCTTCGCTGTATGGTCAGCAGATCGAGTCAAAAGATGCACTTGATTGGGTTACCAGCCGTAGTGAGTCCCTTGCCAAGAAGTACCTGGCAATTGAAAGCAAGTTCGATGAATACGGTCTTTCCTTTACCGAGGAAGAACAGGCTAATATCAACAGTTATGTTGATTATTACTGGTCCTATCTGTCCGGTTCTTATGAACCTGAGGGCTGCGGTGAGGCTTCCTACCGCAAGCTGATGACCAATTCTTTTAAAGAATCCCAACTGTTTTTTGCCATTTACGGTGAAGGCGGCGAACGTGCGGTCAGCGAAGACGATCTGCGGGCAATCTTTGATGAGCAGTATGCGCATATCAATATCTTCCAGGTCGATGCATCCGATGAGGAAGGCGAGCCGCTGACCGGAAACGAGCTGGAGATCAAACAGAAAGAGGTCGACGGTATTCTCGAAGATCTTGAAAACGGCACTGGTTTTGAGTCGATCAAGGCGGAATATAGTACTTCTTCCCAGCAGGATACTGCTTCTGAAGAGAAATCTTCCGAGGAAGAAGCTGAGCAAACGGATACTTCTTTCTATATCACCAGCGACAGCACCAGTTATCCGGAAGATCTGATCACTGCGCTGTTTGACGCTTCGGCTGGAGAATACGGCAGTTTTAACGATGAGGAAGGTACCTTCTATATCTGGACCAAGCTGGAAAATGACGATGCAGGATTTGATACCTATCATGATACGATCCTGCAAAATGAGAAGTGGGAAGAGTTTACCCAGTATGAGCAGGATTGGGTAAACGGTATGACATTTGTTACCAACGACGCTTCCCTGAAGAAGCATTCTCCGAAGAATCTGGAATGATAATGAAAATCAATGCCCGACTTTCTGTATCAGAAGGCCGGGCATTTTTGTGCGCGAAAAAACCGGGCAGCCGATTGGTCTGCCCGGAAAGGATCAGGTATTTGGCTGTTGTACAGGTTCGTTTGAAAAACGTCCTTCGAGATGTTCGGTATTGTCAGGGAAGCGGGCATAAAGCAGTTTGAGCAGTACCGGTGTCAGAATGGACGAACAGACGATCAGCAGAATAACCGCAGTGAAGTAGGTGGGGTTCAGAAGCCCGACTGCAAGCCCCTTTTGAGCGACGATCAATGCAACTTCGCCTCGGGTCATCATACCAACGCCGATTTTTATCGATTCATTCCAGTGGAAGTGGAATACTCTTGCCATCAGCCCGCAGCCGATAATCTTGGTAACCAGCGCTACCAGGACAAAACAGATGCAGAAGATCAGGATAGCCGGTGTCAGACCGGTGATATCTGTCTTCAGACCAATGGACGCGAAAAAGACGGGACCGAAAAGCATGTAGGAATTGATATCCATCTTTTCCGCAATGTAATTTGCGTCCTTGAGAGAGGAAAGAATAATGCCTGCCAGATACGCGCCGGTAATATCTGCAACGCCAAAATATTCCTCCGCTACATACGCCATGAACATGCACAGCGCCAACCCCAGGATCGGTACCCGGCGGGTATGCAGATACCGGTCGTCAAATGCCTTGAATATCCGGTAGATCACATATCCCAGCACCAGCGCCAGAATAAAGAACAATGCGGTCATCAGACAGGTGCGTCCGATATTGGCGCTCGGGTCCTTGAATCCCAGTACAACCGTCAAAACAATAATTCCGATAACGTCGTCTATAATTGCGGCGCTCATAATGGTCGTACCGACAATTCCTTTGAGGTGTCCCAGTTCCTGAAGCGCTCGGACGGTAATCGAAACAGACGTTGCAGTCATGATACAGCCGATCATCATGGCTTTGAGGAAATTTTCGCTTCCCCACGGACTGAATCCATAAAAAGCTTCATACAGCAGCGTGCCGCCGATCAGCGGTACCAGTACACCTGCACAGGCGATCAGAAAGGCGATCACGCCGGTTCGTTTCAGATCCTGAATACTGGTTTCCAGTCCGGCAGAGAACATCAGCAGAATAACGCCGATTTCCGCCATGACCGACAAGAAGTCGGTCTGCTGGACAATTCCCAGCACACACGGCCCAATGACCAGACCGGCTACAATTTCACCGACGACCTGTGGTGCGCGCAGTTTGCGTGCCAGAATGCCGAAGGCTTTTCCGAACACAATGATAATACACAAATCCCTTAAAACAGAGTAGACGTCCACCTAAATTCCTCCTGTCAGCCGTCTAAAATAACGGTTTTTCCAATTAACGATTATAGCATAGAGGAAAGCTGTTTGCAAAGGAAAAATGAACAAATTGTGTATAAGGACGGAAAAAGGTTTTTGCTTTTCCGATGAATTGTGAAAAAAAACGACAGACAGAGAAGAGCTTGTCGAAAAACGTTTTTGGAATTGGCAAATTGACTGCTCAAGATTGGATAAACCCTTGTTTAGAGAACAGCAGGTGCAGGGCGGATGGTTCGCGCAGCGAACCGTGCCCTGCGCGCGCCTTGGCGCGCAATTCCATAAAAAAACGCAGCCATTGCCCATGTGAAGCATGGCAATGGCTGGAAAAGAGAACGAGCGATTGACTTTATCGACAGCCTGAGAGAATTACCTTTTTTCGGTAAATTCGACCTGTCCGGTTGCGGTCTGCTGCGCATCCATCTGCGGCAGATAAAAGATCTTATAAGGGTGTCCCATCCGGTAGCCGAGTTTCTTCGCAAGGGATACACTTGCCAGATTGGCTGCGTCCCAGCTTGGATACAATCCTTTGTCCAGGCAGGTCAGGATCAGCTTTGCACAGACAGCCAGTGCAAGTCCTCTTCGGCGGTAGTTTTCATTGGTATCGACTTCGATTTCAATGCCGCCCAGGTAGATGGAATAGCTGGATGCACCGGCAGCAGGCTGTCCTTCCGGGTCGACCGCAACAAAGCCAAGACCACGCTTTACAAAATCGCTGGCAGTTGGAAAATTTGAAACAAAGTCACACATCCATTTCTCTTTCAGACAGCGTGCATACCAGCTTTCATCTATCGGAAGAATTGTAAATCCTTCCGGCAGGCTTTGGGCGTATTCCTCCAGCTTTTCCCGGTCAAACCGGGTCTCCTTTTGGATCGTGTACCGGTCGAATATCTGCGCGTCCGGCCATATCGACAAAATGCGGTTCCACCAGCCTGCAAAATGACCGTCACTGCATCCCAGCAGCGGAACCGTTACACTTTTAATCAATTGTTCCGCACCGGCAGAATACGGGTTGCCTGCAAAAAATGCAAAGTCACCTGTTGTTGTCCGGACAGCGGACGGCTTATCCGGGTCATCTCCGACTGTCTCACCCATAACGCCCTGCAATGCCGACCAGATCAGCGTCTCCTCGGTGTCTGCAAACAAATCCCAGGCTTTTTGCAGTCCTTTTTCAGTCAGCGCAAAAACTGTTTGCTGCATTTTCAGTCCTCCTTCGGACAATAGATGCGGATATAGTGAAATAAATATTGTTGTGCAACGCCTTTTGGTGCAATCCATTCAGGAAATCCTTCCGGATAGCAGCGGCAGAGCACCTTTTTAATCCAGGTATCGACCGGAAAAGCGTCCAGACGGTGGAATCCATACAGCAGGATGCATTCTGCGACCTTTGGTCCGATTCCTTTAACAGTCATCAGCTGCTTTCTGGCTTCGTCCAGCGGCATACGCGCAATTTCATCCAGATTCAGCGTTCCATCCGCGACCTTCTGAGCGGCATCCAGTATGTATTTGGTCCGGAACCCGGCTCGGATAGGTGCCAGCGTCTCAGGTGTCTGGATGGAAAGCTGCCGCGGTGTGGGAAAACTTCCGTTTTCACCAAAACCGCTGCATAACCGGTCGATAATTCCGCGGATGCGCGGGATATTGTTGTTGGCGCTGATAATAAAAGAAATTAGCGTTTCCCATGGCTGCTGACGGAGAATGCGGATGCCGCCGCATTTTTCCACCGCCGCGGATAAAGTCTGATCAGCAGCAAAAGCTGTTTTCCAGCCTTCGTAATCCTCACGCAAATCGAAATATTCTGTCCAGAAATCCGGGTTGGTGCCGGTGATCAGGAGGGTATCTTGCTGCTGGCAGAGTGTCGCATAATGGTCGCCTGCCCATCCGGTAAAACTGCCGTCCGGCTGTTCCTCCCACCGGAAGCACTGACCGCACAGCAGCGTGTCCCGCAGTGAAAAGCCCTGTGGGAGCGGCAGAGAAAAGTTGTCCATTTTGATTCCTTTCAGGGCTGTGAAAAATGTTTTTGTTTTCTTTTATTATAACAGAAGATGTGGTATAATAACAAGTATAATCTGGAGTGTTATGCTCTTGATTGCCCATGGGAATTTATGGGGGTTTAAAAGTATTATAATTGCGCTTGACAGTGCAGAAAGGAACATAGGATGAGAGACACTATCTATACGATACCGGTTAGTGAGGTATTTGAGCCAAAATGCGGCTGCCCGATCTGCCGGATGCGGGATATGCTGGAAAAACGGTGTATTGAATATATCATGGGTGCCGCGATGATGGAACCCGATATCCGGATAGAAACCAACCGGCTGGGTTTTTGCACAGACCATTTTCAGATGATGCTCGGACAGAAAAACCGGCTGTCACTGGCTTTGATGCTGGAGAGCCTGCTGGGTGAGCTGAGAAAAAACGGCTATCGCGACATTTTCGCCAAAGCTGAGGCAAAACCGCGCAAACGTGCTGGCATGAAGACGATCAACGATACCTGCTTTGTTTGCAGCCAGATTGAACAGGCGATGGACGGTATGATCAATACGGTGCTGCGCCAGTGGGGAAAGGATGAAGGCTTTAAAACACTGTTTTCCGAGCAGCAGTACATATGCCTGCCGCATGCCGAAAAGCTGCTGACAGCCGGACATGATACCCTTTCTAAAAAGGAGTATCCGGCATTTAAGGCGATGGTGCTCTCGCTGGTGGACCGTCATCTGGAGTCGGTTGGCGGAGATGTGTCCCATTTTTGCAGGATGTTTGATTACCGGAATGCAGGACCGGATGCCGACTGGGGCAATTCAAGGGATTCTATCGAACGGGCGATTCTGGCACTGTCTACCCGTGATTTTCATACCGGTGAAATGGACTGAGCGGATGTTCGAACAGAAGAAATGAAAAAATCCGTCTTTTTCTTTTCTGTTTTTCACCAGACGATGTGGAAAAGCTTGAAAAAAATCCGGAATAAGGGAAAAGGGTCGAATTCCGATTTTGACGAAGTTTATCCACCATTTCAACAGAGTTTTCCACATTCCATCCGGGGAAGTTGGCTGGAGTTTTCCACATTTTGCAACTGCAAGAATCCCAAAAACATATACACGTTTCCGGGTGTATCCTGATTTTCAGTCGAAAAATCGTTCGGGCTTGAGAACACGGTGGATAACTGGCATTTAGCATGACAGATCAGACTGTCGAAAAAGTATTTTGGAGAATTTTGAAAATCGCTAAAATTCATCCAAAGTTTACCACAAGGCGGAAAGCAGGTCCAGGGGCGGACGGTTCGCGTTGCGAACCAGACAGTCTGCCAGCAAACTGTACGGCTTTCTGGGAAAGCCTGCCCTGGGCGCGCTCCGCGCGCAATCCCCTAAAAAAACGCAGCCATTGCCCATGCGGAGCAAGGCAATGGCGGAAAAAGAGGATGAGTGATTGGTCTTTATCGACAGCCTGAACTGTCGTTTAGCATGACAGATGTATGAACAGATGATTTTTGCGCAGACTTTTTCATATATTGTATATGCAGGAGGTTTGCAGATGAATCATCAGAATAAATACACGCAGGAACTGTTAAAAGGTCAGTCATCCGGAAGCAGCGCATTAATGGCTTCGGATGATCAGGAGCCGTCTGCGGCGGAAAATCAGGAAATGATCGACGGCATTGCGGAAAATGGAGTAAAGGATATGGGCTCGGTGCTGACCGGTTCCCGCCATCTGATTCATTGCCTGACGGTGATCGGGCAGATTGAGGGACATTATATCCTGCCGCCGCAGAACAAGACAACGAAATATGAACATGTCATTCCGCAGCTGGCGGCAATTGAGGAAAGTGAGGAGATCAAGGGGTTATTGATCTTGCTCAATACCGTCGGCGGCGATGTCGAAGCAGGGCTTGCGATCGCAGAATTGATTGCCGGCATGAAAAAACCGACGGTGTCCATCGTACTTGGCGGCGGTCACTCGATTGGTGTGCCGCTTGCGGTATCGGCAAGGGAAAGCTTCATTGTTCCAAGTGCGACGATGACCATCCATCCGGTACGGATGAATGGTCTGGTGCTGGGTGTTCCGCAGAGTTTTTCGTATTTTGAGAAGATGCAGGACCGTATTACACGGTTTGTCACCGACAATTCCCGGATCAGCCGGGAAGAATTTGTCCGGCTGATGATGGCGACCGGTGAGCTTGCTATGGATGTGGGGACGTCGGTGGATGGTGAGGAAGCCGTTTCGCTGGGACTGATTGATCATTTGGGTGGACTGTCGGATGCGATCGAATGCCTTTACCGGATGATCGATGAAGAAGAGGAGAAAAAGGGGAAAAAATCAGCAAGTAAAAAAGATCACAAGAAAACGGGAGGTAAAAATCATGCCGCTGCTGACCGTCATTGACCTGAACGAACCCGGGTTTTGGCAGCCGCTGCCGCAGGTACAGCTTTTTAGGGAGGAAAACGGGCGTGTGGCAGAATGTGTGCGGCAGGGTGATGAATGGTGCCTGCGCAGGCTGATTTCGACTGATCCCCGGGATTATCTTGATCCGGCTTTCCAGCCGGGACAGAAATTTCACCCACAGTTTGAACAGTCCGTCATCAGACGGACATGACATAACGTAAAGGAGACAGAATATGACGTATTTAGAGGCAATTTTGCAGGGTATCCTGCAAGGATTGACGGAATTTCTTCCGGTATCCAGTTCGGGGCATCTTTCGCTGTTTCAGCATTTTACCGGTTCCAGCGGTGAGACTGGAATTTTCTTTTCGCTGATGCTCCATCTTGGGACGCTGATCGCGGTATTTATTGCTTTCCGGCATACCATCTGGCAGCTGATACTTGAGCTTTTTTCGATGATCTGGGACATTCTGCGCGGCAAGTTCAGCTGGAAAGAGCGGAGCGAATACCGCAACATGCTGATCATGCTGATGATTTCCTGCGTACCGCTGCTTTTGGTAGTGGTGCTTAAGGATTTTTATGAAAGCTTTTCAACTGACAGCGATATCGTCTGGGAAGGTATTTTCTTTCTTGTGACGGCAATCATGCTGTTTATCGGCGACCATACCGGAAAACGCACCAAGGGTTCTGGTGATATTACCCCTAAAGACGCATTGACTGTCGGTGTTTTCCAGGCGATCGCGCCGCTGCCGGGTGTTTCCCGCAGCGGCTCGACCATCTCGGGTGGTATGATTTCCGGGTTTGACCGGGAGACAGCTGTACAGTATTCGTTTATTCTGGGTATTCCGGTCATTTTTGCAAGCTCGATGATGGAACTGCTGGATGCGACTCCGGCGGATTTTGCGACTGGCATCGGACCGGTGCTGGTCGGTATGGCGGTTGCGGCTGTCGTCGGACTGTTGGCGATCAAGATGGTCCGGTATATCTCTCGCAGCGACAAGTTCGGTATTTTTGTCTGGTATACGGCGATTCTGGGTGTTGTAGTCTGCGGCATCGGCATCTTTGAACGGATCGTAGGTATGAATATTATCAGCTATCTGGTTGGTTAAGAGGATACATAAAGGAAAGGGTGTGAAAATAGTGGCAGGTTCATCTTCTTCCGGAAAGCCGGCGAAAAAGGAAACCGCTAAAAAAACCGGCGGTAAAAAATCGACCCGTTCTTCCGGTTCTGCCAAAAAAGGCTCCGCCCGTTCGGGGGCTGCAAATGAAAGTCAGCTGCGCAGAAGCAATCAGCTTTTTGCGGTCATCCTGTTTGCACTGGGTATCCTGCTGACACTGTTTGCCTTGTTTAATGGACCGATGCTCTGGGGTGCGGTGCATCAGGTGATGCGTGGGATATTTGGCCCGATCAGTTATGTGGTCGGTCCGATCTGTATCGGCGTTTCGCTGATGATCGCGCTGGAAAAAAGCCATGCTGAGGTGCACCTCAGGGTATGGGAACTGGTGGTGCTGATGGTTCTGCTTTGCGGATTGAGCCAGTTCTTTTATGGATATCCGGCAGGCGACAGCTTTTTTGAACGCGTTTTGCAGCTGTATCTCAACGGTACACGGCTGCGCAGCGGCGGCTTGATGGCAGGGCTTACCGCATGGCCGCTGATGAAGGTGCTGGGAAATACCGGCAGTCTGATCGTACATATCCTGCTGCTGTTTATCCTGGTGATGGCGGTGACGGGTGCGACGCTGCTGGAGCTGATCGATTCGGTACGCGGTCCGGTGCAGCGGCTGAAGGAAAGTTATGAGGATAATCAGGAAGTCCGGCGTGCACGCAGGGAAGCGCGTGAACAGATGATGGAGAATGAGATGGCAGAACGTGCCGATGAACGTGCTGCCCGGCTGGAGGAGAGAAAACGTCAGGCGATCATTGCTGAACAGGCTGGAAAACGGTATGAGAGCCGGTTTAATATAGACGTTGCAATGTCGGATGAAGACGCGCAGCAGGCTGCACAGCAGGAACGTAAGCGTGCAGATAAAAAGGCTGCCGCTGTACAGCAAAAGAAGGAAACTTCCGCACAGGGACTGGAACAGGCGCTCAACCGTATCCGGAGTGAATCGGCAGAAGAACCGTCTGTTACGCCTGCCGGCAGCAGCGAATCAGTCGTTCAAAATGACCCGATGACAGCTGCTAATGTGGAGGAAGACACTGCTTTACCGGATGGAGCAGAAAAACAGGGTGCGGATGAACCGTCACTGGATGCGATCATTGCGGCGTTTAAGAAAAAACCTGCTGCCGGTGAGGATAAGCCGGTGCAGCCATCGCCTAAAGCAGAAGTATCCGATCAGCCGGTCTTTACCGAAACTTCCGTTTCCGCCGGTACGGCACCGGCTGCCGCGCCTCCTGCCGGGCAGCCGCCGCTCAAGATGTCGTCTGCGAATCCCGAAGGAGTCGGCGAGACGATTGCCGAGCTGCTGGAAAGCCAGCCGGAACCGCCGCAGCCGGATATCCCGGATGATCTTCCGTTTGATCTCGATCAGGAAGATGTGCTGAGTCGGCGGATGGGCAGTGCATTGCACGATATCCGCTCCGCACAGTCCGATATGCCTGCTGTCCAGCCGCAAGAGTCGGCTGCCGTGGAAAATGTGCAGCCGCAAGCGGAGACGGCTGAAGCAGCTGTTGCGGCAGCTTCGGCGGCTGCTCCTGCTGCTCCTCCGGTACAGCAGGAATACCGTCTGCCGCCGGTCAGCCTTCTCAAGCTGCCCAAGAATACCAGCAATGCCGACGTCAGCGAAGAACTGAAAATGAATGCGTCCAAGCTGGTTGAAACATTAAAATCGTTCGGTGTACAGACCCGGATTGTCGATATTACCCGTGGTCCTACCGTTACCCGTTATGAACTCCAGCCGTCGACTGGTGTTAAGATCAGTAAGATCACCGGTCTGGCAGATGATATCGCGCTGAACCTTGCAACTGCCGGCGTTCGTATAGAAGCGCCTATCCCCAATAAACCGGCGGTCGGCATTGAGGTGCCCAACCGGGTGACCGATACCGTCACCATCCGTGAGGTCATTGATTCGGAAGAGTTTCGCAATGCACGCGGCGCACTTCCCGCTGCTTTTGGACGGGATATTGCCGGTCAGATCACCATCGGAGATATTGCTGCCATGCCGCATATGCTGATTGCCGGTACCACCGGTTCGGGTAAATCGGTATGTGTCAACTCAATTATTATCAGTTTGCTTTACCGTTTTGCTCCGAAAGACCTGCGGCTGATCATGGTTGACCCCAAGATGGTTGAAATGGTCATTTATAATGGCATTCCGCACCTGCTGGTTCCGGTCGTCACCGATGCAAGGAAAGCTTCCGGTGCGCTGGGATGGGCGGTCAACGAAATGCTGAAACGGTATGCGACTTTCAGTGAACATGCCGTCCGTGATATCAAAGGGTATAACCGTCTGGTGGAACGTGCAGCGGAAAGCGAACAGCCGGCTGCCCAGCCGCTGGAGCATATGCCTTATATTGTCGTTGTGATCGACGAGCTGTCCGACCTGATGATGGCTGCGCCCAATGAAGTCGAGGACGCAATCTGCCGTATCGCACAGATGGGACGTGCTGCCGGTATCAACCTGATTGTCGCAACACAGCGTCCGTCTGTTGACGTTGTCACCGGTCTGATCAAGGCGAACATCCCGTCCCGTATTGCGCTGACGGTTTCCTCGCAGATTGACTCGCGTACCATTATCGATACCAGCGGCGCAGAGAAGCTGCTGGGGCATGGTGATATGCTGTATGCGCCGGTCGGCAAAAAACCGACCCGTGTACAGGGATGCTATGTCAGTGATGAAGAGGTGGAGGATGTCGTACGGTTTATCAAGGAAAATCAGGCGGCTGAAGTACAGTATGATGCGCGGATTATGGAAGAGATTGAGCAGCGTGCGGCTGCCGAACCCGGCGGCAAGAAAGGCAAAGGCGGCAGTGAACCGTCATCTGACGGTGATTCTGATCCGCTGATTATGGAGGCTGTCGATGTGATTCTGGATGCCGGACAGGCTTCCACTTCCTATTTGCAGCGCCGTCTGAAAGTCGGCTATGCCCGTGCGGCCCGTCTGATGGACGAGCTGGAAGACCGCGGAATTGTCGGATCGCAGGATGGTTCCAAACCGCGTGAACTGCTGATCACCCGTTCCCAGTGGCAGGAAATCAAAGAAAGAATGGAAAATCCGTAAGCGGATTTTGACTGAGAGAGAAAGGTTAGGAGAGATATGCACGGTTTTTTACCTACTACCCGTGATGAGATGAACGCGGCTGGGCTGTCCCAGCTGGACTTTATCCTGATTACCGGAGACGCTTATGTCGATCATCCCAGCTTTGGTACGGCAATTATCTCCCGTGTAATTGAGGCAGAAGGCTTTTCGGTCGGCATTATCGCTCAGCCCGACTGGAGAAATGACCATGATTATACCCGGCTGGGGCGCCCGAAATACGGGTTTATGATCAACTCGGGCAATATCGATTCAATGGTTGCCCATTATTCGGTATCCCTTTCCCGGAGAAATTATGACGCCTATACAGCCGGTGGAAAACCCGGCAAACGTCCTGACCGGGCACTGACCGTCTATTCAAAGGCAATCCGGCGGATTTACGGCCCGGATATGCCGATTGTCATCGGTGGTCTGGAAGCGTCGCTGAGACGGTTTGCCCATTATGATTATTGGGATGATTCGGTGCATCCGAGTATTCTGGTGGACGCACAGGCTGACCTATTGAGCTTCGGAATGGGAGAGCTGCAAACTATCGAGATTGTGCACCGGCTGGCAGCAGGTGAAGATATTCGTCAGATGCGGGATATCCGCGGGACCTGTTACCTCTGCGACCCGGAGGATACGCCGTGGGGTGCCGCACAGTGTCCGGATTTTGAGATCGTTTCCAGAGATAAGAAAAACTACTGCAAGGCTACCCGTATCCAGATGGACAATCAGGACGAAGTGTCCGGAAAAACCATTATACAGCGTCATGGCGACAAAATGCTGGTGCAGAATCCGCCGATGCGGATGCTGACGACAGAAGAACTTGACCGGGTGTATGATCTGCCGTATATGCGCACCTGGCATCCTTCGTACAAGGATGAAGGCGGCGTTCCCGGTTTACAGGAAGTTGAGTTTTCGATTGCCCATAACCGCGGATGCTTTGGAGCGTGCAATTTCTGTTCGATTGCCTTCCATCAGGGAAGACGGATCGCGGTACGGAGTGTGGAATCGGTTCTTAAGGAAGCGCACCTGCTGACAACGCTGCCGGGATTTAAAGGGTATATCCATGATGTCGGTGGACCGACTGCGAATTTCCGCCGTCCGTCCTGTCAGAAGCAGCTGACTGCCGGACTTTGCAAGGGCGGCAAAAAGTGCCTTGCGCCGACACCCTGTCCGGCACTGGAAGTCGACCATTCGGAATATCTGGACATGCTGCGGCAGATCAGACAGATTCCGGGCATTAAAAAGGTGTTTATCCGGTCGGGTATCCGATATGATTATATGCTGGCAGGGAAAGATGATACGTTTTTGAAAGAACTGGTTGCAAATCATGTTTCCGGTCAGCTCAAAGTCGCGCCGGAACATTGCAGCGATCAGGTTCTGGACAATATGGGCAAGCCGCATATCGAGGTATACCGCCGGTTTGCGGAAATGTTTTACGATGAAACCAAACGCATCGGCAAAAAGCAGTATCTGGTTCCCTACCTGATGTCTTCCCATCCCGGCAGTACCCTGCGGGATGCGGTGGAATTGTCCCTGTTCTTAAAGGAACACGGGATGCATCCGGAGCAGGTACAGGATTTTTATCCAACGCCCGGCACCGTTTCTACCTGTATGTTTTATACCGGAATGAATCCGTATACGATGGAACCGGTTTTTGTTCCTCGCACAAAAGAGGAAAAGGCGATGCAGCGGGCACTCCTGCAATATTTCCTGCCGCAGAACCACCGGTTGGTGGTTAAAGGACTGAAAATGGCAGGACGTACCGACCTGATCGGTACCGGTCCTGGCTGTCTGGTACCGCCTTTGAAAGAGGAACAGCGTTCTTCCGGTTCGTCGCCTAAAAATGGAACAAAAAACGCCCGTCCGTCGAATCGTTCCAGTACCCGTCCGGCTGCTTCGGCAGCACCCGTAAAAACAGGCAGACGCGGCCGGCAAAAGAATAACCGGAAAGGATGAGCGGGTTGGCAGAGAAAAAGAAAACCAGTTCTTCTGCTTCCAAATCTTCCAAAACCGGCAAATCCACCCGCAGTAAGACGACCCGGTATGCCGAACGGATCAATGGGCAAACCAGACCAATTGGTTCCAGCAGTTCAAAGAAAGCTGCCGGTCCATCGTCTTCTGCCCCAAAGAAAGGAGGCGGCAGTGTGAGCAGAAAAAGCGGCGTTTCAAGAGGAAAACCTTCCCGAAGCAGAAAAAAAGGTTATAACTGGGGATTTATTGTTGCAGGCGCGGTGCTGGTCAGTTCCTACCTGATTGTTGTGCTGTTCAACGGATTCGGTCAGATGCACTGGAAAGAAAGCCTTGATGAGCTGAAAGGTAGTTTCTCCGGTCTTTTCGGTACACTCAGCGATACGATCAAACAGGTCGGGCAGCAGCTGGGCAGCGGTTCCACTTCGGAAGATCTGGTTCTTGACCCGCCGGGTGGTCAGCAGGTACGGGTCCATTTTATTGATGTCGGTCAGGGAGAGTCGGTGCTGATAGAAGGCGGCGGAGAAAGTGTACTGATCGACGCGGGAGAAAATAACCAGGGTGAAACGGTGTTAAGCTATCTTGAGAGAGCCGGAATAGAACAGCTGACCATGGCAGTCGGTACACATCCGCACTCCGACCATATCGGCGGCATGGATACGGTTATGCAGGGGATTACCGTCGGTAAACTGCTGATGCCCGATCTGCCGGATGACTTGATTCCGACCACCAAGACCTATCTTTCGGTTCTGGATGCGGCAGAGCAGACACAGACCGAAATGGTGTATGCCTATCCGGGAGACAGCTGGGAAATCTGCGGCGGCAGACTTACGGTGCTCGGACCGGTAGAGGATTATGACGACCTGAATGATGAATCGCTGGTCATGCGGTTTGACTATGGTGAAACAAGTTTTCTGCTGACAGGCGACCAGGAAGCAGGCGCTGAAAAAGACCTGCTTGATTCCGGTGCCGATGTGGATGCTGATCTGCTGGGCGTTGGGCATCACGGTTCCTCAACGTCTACTTCCCAGAGTTTTCTGGACGCGGTTTCACCGTCGGTCGCGGTTATCAGCTGCGGCGAAGGAAATGATTACGGTCATCCCCATATCGAGACGACCCAGCGGCTGGAGGATGCCGGTGTGGAAATCTACCGCACCGACCTACAGGGCAGTATTGTTGCAGCAACAGACGGGTATACGCTGACGGTTTCGACCGAAAAAGCCGGATAAGGGAGCAGAAATATGCTGATAATCGACCGGATTGAAGAAGGAAAAGCTGTCTGTGAAGACGCAGCCGGCGGACAGGTGGTCTTGGACCATGTTCCGGAAGGTGCATTGGAAGGAGATGTACTTGTGTATTCCGAAGAAGGACAACTGACCGTGGATAAGCAGCTTACCCGTATCCGCCGTGAGCAGGCAGCAGCATTATCCCGGCGTATCCAGGGACGGCGAAGAAGAAAAAATACGACCTGACAAAAAAATCGGATTTTTTTCTACATAATCAGCAGCCGGGAAAGCGCTTTTTTTGCTGGGAAACAGTTGCAACTTATTGTCGGGATGTTGTATAATAAATACATTGAACCGATATTATGCGCTCATAATTTTGGGCGAAGGATAAAAAGACTGCTGATGAAATGGACGGTTTTCCGTCACGGAAGGGAACGGTGACTTGGTTTGGCAACCCAGTACAGTGTAACGCTCGCAAAGATTATCCGGGAATTTTCGCTTGAAACGGTGTATACTCCTGATGACCCTGCAAATATCAAGATTTCTTCAAATAATATCAATCGACCCGGGCTGTTTATCAACGGCTTTTATGAGTATTTCGACAGCGAAAGAATCCAGATTCTCGGAAAGATGGAAAATGCTTTTCTGCTGGATCTTCCCAAGGATGTCCTTCGGGAACGGATGGACAAGCTGTGTGCTTATCATGTCCCGATGGTTATTGTCACCCGTGGGCTGGAAGTTTTGCCCGAGCTGCGGGAGGCTGCGGAAAAATACCAGGTGCCGCTGCTGACAACGGAGGAGACGACCACCAATCTGACGGTTTCGATGATCAGTTTTCTGAATGTTGAACTGGCGCCGCGTATTACCCGGCATGGCGTTCTGGTCGAAGTTTACGGCGAAGGCATTATGATTACCGGTGATTCGGGCGTTGGCAAGAGCGAATGCGCGATGGAACTGGTCAAGAGAGGACACCGTCTGATCGCGGACGATGCGGTCGAAATCCGTAAGATCTCCAATAAACGGCTGGTTGGTACATCGCCGGATAATATCCGTCATTTTATGGAACTGCGCGGCGTCGGTATTATCAATGCCAGACGTCTGTTTGGTATGGGCTCGGTCAAGACGAATGAAAAGATCGATATGCTGGTTCATCTGGAACAGTGGAACCCGGAAAAGGTGTATGACCGGATGGGGATGGAAAATGAATACACCGAAATGCTGGGTATCCGCATTCCGGCGCTGACCATTCCGGTCAAGCCAGGACGCAACCTCGCCATTATTATCGAGGTTGCGGCGATGAACAACCGTCAGAAGAAGATGGGGTATAATGCTGCAAAAGAACTGCTGCAAAAATTGGGTATGCCGGTTGAAATGATCGGCAATACCGAGGAAGTTGAAGACAACGATTGGGATTTTTAACAGCAAAAACAGACCCGGTCGGTACCGTAATTGTTTGCGGTACCGACCGGGTCGTTGTTTTAAGAAGACATATGCAAATCAGATGTAATCGTACATGTCCTGATTGGGGCAGAAGACAACCGGGAGGGAATTTTCGGTCAGCTCCCGCAGCCAGTTGACTGCATACTTCATTCCCAGTTCCTCGCCATTATAATGTCCGGTTTGCAGGCAGGCTTTGTTCAGACCAAGTTGTCCTGCGTCCTTGAAGTAGCAGGGCACTTCCCAGTCGATCATCTCAAGCGGGATAAACAGGTCGATCTTCTGCTGTTCAATTGCCGTGATGACATGGCTGGAATTGGGGAACAGATGGCCGCCAAGAGCAGCTTTGTGTACAATGGTATTGCGGTTGCCGATCAGCCGAAGTTGGTTTAGCTGCAATTTGTCCTTGATCTGAGCTGCCAGTTCGGAGACTGGGATGCCGGGCATTTCAAATTCGGCGACAAAGGTACGGCTGGGGTCAGACGGCTGATTCATATCGGTTTTGAGGTATTGCTGCCAGCCGAGTTCGCAGACGACCCCGTAAAAAATACCGTCCGGGATATGGGCATGGATACGGTCGTGGTCCCGCAGGATGACCATCTGATGTTCCTGTAAAAGCTGCATTTTCAGATTGGCGGTCTCGTTGTCTGCCAGCCAGTCGAGCGGGTCCATGTGCGAATAGAAAGACGGCTCATGCACGACCAGCAGGTTGCAGCCTGCCTTTGCTGCTGCACGGATAACGTCAGGAGAAGGGTAGATTGCGGTCGCGATACCGGTACAGGGGATAGATGTATCACCGAACTTGACGGTATCGCAGGTGGTTGCTTCACGGTCACCCAGCGGTGGGTGATAGGCGATAATTTTGTCGATTACCTGTTGAATGGTCATGATGTGCCTCCAATAAAAACTTTTGCTCAGGTGGTTTACAAGGACAGGAGATAAAATGTCCTTTACTTTTATAACAAAATTATAATTCCTGAGCGGATGGTTCGTCAATCGATGGATTGGATAAAAAAGAGCCGTTTCTTACAGCATATTCACGAAAAGACCAGCAGGAAAAAACTGCTTTGCGCGCAAAAGAGTTGACACTGTCCTGCCGACGGGATATAATATTGAAGAATATAGTGGAGATCATTTTCCAATCAATCAGACGGAGAAAGAACAGGGAATATGGAAATCAAGTACATTCGTGAAATGGAATTGGAAGCGCAGAAGGCGTTTATCGAAGAAAACCGTATTCTGCTTGCAGAGCGTTTTGGACATGCACCGCGGGCGATGGTCAAGAGCTTTGGATGTGCACAGAATGTAAACGACGGCGAAAAGATCGCCGGTATGCTCCAACAGATGGGATGCAGTTTTACTGACTCGGTGGAAGATGCCGATATTGCGCTGTATAACACCTGTGCGGTTCGTGAAAACGCTGAACAGAAGGTGTTCGGGATTATCGGACAGGCGACCCACCAGAAGGCTTCAAGACGGGAGATGCTGATCGGCGTCTGCGGATGCATGGCACAGCAGGAGCATGTCTCGGAAAAGATCCGCAAGAGTTTTCCGGGTGTAGATCTGGTATTTGGCACCCATGTGCTGCATACCCTGCCGGAACTGCTGCACCGTATCTTGACCGAGGATGGCAAAAAGCGGCACAGAGTGTTTGAAACACCGGTATGTGACGGTGTGATCGCCGAAGGGCTGCCTACCTTGAGAGAAGACGGCGTCCGCGCCGGACTGCCGATCATGTACGGCTGCAACAACTTCTGCACATACTGCGTTGTTCCGCTGGTGCGCGGAAGGGAACGTTCCCGCAGATCGGCGGATATTCTGGAGGAAGCGCGTCAGCTGATCGCTGATGGATATAAGGAAATCACCCTGCTGGGACAGAACGTCAACTCTTACGGAAAAGATCTGCAAGACGATATGAGCTTTCCGGAGCTTCTGGAAGCGGTTGGCAATCTTCCCGGTGATTTCTGGGTACGGTTTATGACCTCTCATCCGCGGGACTGCACCAAAGAACTGATCGACGTGATCGCCCGTACGCCGAAGGTGTGCAAACATATCCATCTGCCGGTTCAGTCGGGCAGTGACCGGGTATTGCAGGCAATGAACCGGCATTATACCCGCAGTCAGTACCTGGATATCGTCTCCTATGCACGGGAAAAGATTCCTGGTGTCAGCTTTACCAGCGATATCATTGTCGGCTTCCCGGGCGAAACTTACGAGGAGTTTCTGGATACAGTATCACTCATCAAGGAAGTTGGGTACAGTTCGCTGTTTACTTTTATCTACTCTCCGCGTGTCGGCACCCGTGCGGCGAAAATGGAAGACCCTGTTCCGGCTGCGGAAAAATCCAGGTGGTTCCAGCAGCTGCTGGATGAACAGAAGGCAAGCGGAATGCGGTTTTATGAAGCAGAAGTCGGTCAGGTGACAAAGGTGCTCTGTGAAGGAACCGGTAAACTGAAAAACGGGATTCTGGAGGGACATCCGCTCAGCGAGAGTGAAACGGTGCTGATGGGACGAACCGAAAGAGGGATGGTCGTTGATTTCATTGGAAATCCTACGCTCATTGGTCAGTTTGTGGATGTGAAGATCACGACTGCCGCCAACTGGGCGCTTGCCGGTGTTTTGCAGACGGCTGGGAATGAAACGGATATGACCCGGGAAGCATAAACTTTGCACCCGGTACCATATATGATAAATCATCAAAAGAAAGGAATCAAGAAAATGATGGATCCGATTAAAGCAGCAAGAGAAATGGGCAAGGCAATTCAGAACAGCCCTGAATATATTGCCATGAAAGAGGCTGAAAAAGCCTGTGACGGCGATGCAAAACTTCAGGAGCTGATCGGCGATTTCAACCTCGTTCGCATGAATCTGACTGAGGAAAATGCCAAGGCTGAAAAGGACGACAAGAAGATTGCAGAGCTCAATGAACAGCTCCAGAAGGCATACACCGATATCATGGGCAATGAGCATATGATGAACTACAATATTGCCAAACAGGATGTTGAAGCAATCATGCAGAAGATCAACACCATTATGCAGGCAGCTATCAACGGTGACGACGTCGACAGCTGCGATGTTGAGTGCAGCTGCACCGGCTCCTGCGCTTCCTGCGGCGGCGGATGCCACTGATACCAGGAATTCGGACAGGTTGTCCCGATAATCTGATATAAGTAAGAACGGCTCTGCTTTCCATCTGGCGTGCGATCTGCGCGTGGGATGGAGAGCGGAGCTTTTTTGTGGCTCTTTGTCAATAGTTGGGGTAAACTTTTTCAATTTGACACTGAAATGAAGCGGAAAACTTTATAGCAGATCCAGGGCTGATGGTTCGCGCAGCGAACCGTGCCCTGGGCGCGCTCTGCGCGCAACCTTCCCCAAAAAATCTAGCCATTGCCGCAGATTGTGCGGCAATGGCGTAGAGTGTCGAAAAAGTATTTTGGAGAATTTTGAAAATCGCTAAAACTCATCCAAAGTTTACCATAGGACGGAAAGCAGGTCCAGGGGCGCAGCCCCTGGGCGCGCTCTGCGCGCAATCCCTAAAAAAACGTAGCCGTTGGCGCAGCAGGCGGCAACGGCGGACATAGAAGACCAGCGGTTGACTTTATCGACAGCCTGAGCCATTGCCGCAGATTGTGCGGCAATGGCGGTCTGCTTACCCCAACTTTTATGATAGAACCTTTTTGTTTGACTGGAGAATCGACTTAACAAAAATCTGCGTTGTAAATAGATATGAACCCTAAAGGCTACAAAGATAGTTGTAAGTAGAATCAGTAGGCTATTTGGGAAGTTAGAGGGTATATGTCACTATACCGTATGAGACTGTCCCAAAGATTGTGTAAACCTCCAAAGTGGTGTAAAATAGAGATACCACAAT
>CALWWT010000099.1 GCA_944385325.1 uncultured Clostridia bacterium
GGTGGACATATCCATCCCGAGGTCAGAAAATACGTCTGCTGCCTGTTTTTTAATTTCATCTGGAACACGAATACTGATATTAGCCACGATAAGACCTCCTTTCTAATTATATTATACGCCAGTTTCACGCAGTTGTCAATACATTTGCGTGAAACCGGCGTATACACAAAAAAAGGTTCCGTGCCAAAGACACGGAACCTCAGGCTGTCGATAAAGTCAACCGCTGGTCTTCTATGTCCGCCGTTGCCGCCTGCTGCGCCAACGGCTACGTTTTTTTAGAGATTGCGCGCCGTAGGCGCGCCCAGGGCACGGTTCGCTGCGCGAACCATCCGCCCTGGACCTGCTTTCCGTCCTATGGCAAACTTTGGATGAGTTTTAGCGATTTTCAAAATTCTCAAAAATGTTTTTCGACACTCTAAGGCTGCCGCACTTTAAATGCAGCAGCCTGTCAATAAATTCAATCCTCGTCTTCTATTGTTCGCCATAGCCCAGCTAATACATGGGCTATGGCTACGTTTTTTTAGGAACTGAACGCAAAATGCACCAAGAAACTGAAAGCATATCTTCAATTGAGATTCGGGTCGGAAATCAAAGGGAAAGTAAATGACACCAGTGTACCGCCCCCAGGAACGCTGTCTATATGTAATCCATAGCTGCTGCCATAATACAATTGGATGCGGCGGTGGATATTCACCATGGCAATACCGGACGGAGAATAATCTTTTGTATTTTCAGCAAGCCGGAACTGTATTTTTTCAAGAACTTTCTTTTCAATGCCAATCCCATTGTCTTCAACGGTTATCTTTAAAAATGAAGATTTTTCTTCTATTATTTCCCCTGTTATAGACAGGATACAATTTTCCGTTTTATTCTCCAATCCATGAATCAGCGCATTTTCTACCAGCGGCTGGATCATCTGCCGCAGGATGATATATTCGCAAAGGCGGTCGTCTACGTTATAATTCACCTGGAATTTATGATTAAAACGGATATTCATAATATCCACATACTGTTCGATCAGCTGCATCTCATCAAACAGATTGATATACTCATCAGGGGCATAGGCATACCGCATCAGCTGTGCAAGTCCGGTCGCGATCATCTGGATATCCTTCTGACCGGATTCAGCCGCGATAGCATGTATCGTGTTCAGCGAATTATAGGCAAAATGGGCGTTTATCTGCTTGCGAAGCAGATAAAGGTCCATTTTTTGTTTATCCAGTTCTGCCTCATACAGCCGCTGCTGGGTATCAAAAGCGCGGTGAGAATAATCTTCCACCCTTGCCAGCAGCTGGTTGATACTGACAATCATATTATTGAGCCAAGGCAGGCTGGATAACGGGATACGGCTTCTTGCGCTTCCGGAAATGGAGCATATTTCTCTGACGACCTGGTCGATCGGTGCTGAGACCGAAAGGTTTATCCGGTGCAGATAATAAAAAACACATCCCAAGATAAATATAATCGCCATTACTCCTGTCAGGACCAGCATCAGGCTGTAAGGAAAAACGCGGTCACGCGGAAGATATACGACAAGCTGATAGGGTTTCTGCCGAAGGCTCACTGATTCGATATAGACTGTGTTTTCAGAGGGCGGAAGGGAGTCTCCGAGACCGCCCGAAATGATCACCTGATCCCCATCCATTAAAAGCAGCGTAATATCCTGATTAATATCATATTGATTAAGCAAATTGGCAACAGATGTCATCGGCATCAGTGCTGCAACAGTGCCCAAGTGCGGCATGGTAATATGATCCAGATAATAAATCCCCTGCCAATAAGCCAGATAGCTTTGATCCTCGTACACCATCGTAGAAAATCCGGATTTTTCGGGGATCGCATAGCTTTGGCTTCTGAGAAACTCATTGGAAAAAGCCGCATTCCCATAACGGTAAAAATACCCCTCGGTATCAAATATAACTGCCCCTGTCATATATTGACTCTGCGCCATGGTAGCCTGAAATTCATTTATGACCATCTGTGTATCGAGATACCGGACATCATTGGACAGGAAATTCTGGATATTTTCACTGGCAGCCAGCCGTTCGCCGCACTTTTTCAAATCTGCCAGACAGCTGTCCAGATCATTTTGCAGCCTGCCGATGACAAAAGAAAGGTTTTCATGCGCGTTTTTTTGCACATAGTGATTGGTCGTTGACCAAAAGATCGTGAACAGCAAAACCAGTACAGTTGTCAAGATCAGGGTGGTCAGATAAATAAATTTTTTAACGGGTTCAAACTCAAATAAGGTATCATGTGTCCATTTCATCCTGTAATTCCTTCTGATCCTTCTCCGCGTTCATGCGTAATTGAGTAGGTGTACAATGAAAAGTCCGCTGAAAAACACGGCAAAAATAAAAATAATCATCATACCCGCTCCTGGCAGCGATTTCCTTAATATTCAGCTGGGTATGGAGCAGAAGTGTCTGAGCCTCTTTCATGCGCAGAGAGGTAAGGTAAGAAACAAACGTTGTTTGGAGATAGCGGTTAAAATAGGAACAGATCGCATTTTGAGAAAGATGGAAGTGTTCAGATAAATCCCCCAGTGAAATTTTTTCCTGGAGATGGAGACGCAGGTAATTCTGTATTTCCTGCATAATCGGGTTTTCGTTTCTGAACTCCTGCAAATGTGCGACCTTAGATTGAAGGCACTGATGCAGCCTTTCAAGGGTGGGTGCATACTCAGTTTCCCGCAGTGGCTTGAGCAGATAATCAAAACAGCCTTCCCTTAAAGCGGCACGGACATATTCAAACTCCGACCATGCGCTGACGATCACTATCTCTGTCTCTGGAAGCGCTTTTAAAAGTTCCCGTGCAAATTCCGCACCGTCCATCCCAGGCATCTTCATATCGCTGAAAACAGCGTTTGGCCGAAGCCGGACTACTTCTTTGAGTGCTTCTGACGGAGAAGTATGAAAGCCAATTACCTGCATTCCATATTGCTGCCAGGGAATATGGGTCCGCAATTCTTCTACTGCGTGCATTTCATCATCTATCAGATATACAGAAAAAATCATATTCATACCTCTTTATACAAAAATCCATAATGATTCCCTGGCTGATTTGAAATCCTCCCAATTTCCTTTTCTATTATATCCGAAATAACTTTCAAATCATATGGATTATCCCACGTTAATCTTTAATTTTCTCTATATTATTATTTAAAACATAAATATGTGTGAAAAAACATATATTTAGTGTGAGATTGCCTATACTTTTTGTCGTTAATCAACGGTATAATGCAGATGAAAGGAGAAAATACAGGAAACCAGTCAATATATATTTATTAAAAATAATAGAAAGGATGACAAAAAATGGAAGTCTCTGCTGCAAAGAAAAAATCGCCGGTCATCAAATGCCGACAAGTACTGAAAAGGTACTGGCAGCTGTATATTCTTCTGGCAATTCCGGTTATTTATGTATTTATCTTCAACTATGTTCCAATGGCAGGAATACAGATCGCCTTCAAAAGATTTTCGGCGCGGGAAGGGATCTGGGGAGGGACCTGGGTCGGATTTGACTATTTTACCAAGTTTTTCTCAACCTACAAATTCTGGGAGATACTGAGAAACACGCTGGTCATATCCAGCTATCAGGTCATCGCCCACATACCTCTGCCCATCATCCTCGCGCTGTGCATCAACTGTATCCGCAATAAGGCATACAAGAAAACCGTCCAGATGCTTTCCTATATGCCGCACTTTATTTCCACTGTTGTAATGGTTTCGATACTGATGCAGATGTTTAACACACGTTCTGGTCTGATCGTCCTGATTTTCCGTTCGATCGGCATTGAAATCGGAGATTTGTTCGCATCACCGTCCGCATTTCCGCATCTGTTTGTCTGGTCAGGCGTCTGGCAGAATGCCGGATGGGGAACTATTATTTATCTGGCGGCACTGTCCTCTGTTGACCCGGCGCAGCATGAAGCAGCCATCGTAGACGGTGCATCCCGTTTCCAGAGATGTATCTATGTTGACCTGCCGGTCATTATCCCGACGATGGTTATCCTGCTGATCATGGATATGGGACGTGTCATGAGCCTTGGGTTTGAAAAGGTATACCTGATGCAGAACGATCTGAATATATCCGCTTCGGAAATCATCTCGACCTATGTATACAAGATCGGTCTGACAGGTTCAGTCGACTACAGTTATTCTACTGCGATCAGCCTTTTCAATTCTGTTATCAACCTGATTCTGATCATGCTGACCAATGTCTTCTCCAAGAAGGTCAGTGGTTCCGGACTGTTTTAAAGATGGGTGGGAAAAATATGACAAATGCACGGATTCATACAGTACATAAATCCGGAAGCCGCGAAGCTGCCATATCGCGTGAAGACCGGATTTTCTATACCATAATCAACATAATCATGGTATTATTGATCCTGATCGTCGTGATTCCAATTTTAAATGTAATTGCCAATTCTTTTTCTGATGGCAACGCGGTAGCCTCCGGAAAGGTCACACTGTTTCCGGTAGATTTTTCCCTGGAAGGCTACAAAACAACCTTTGCAAACAACGATATCTGGCTGGGATATGCCAATACCATCGTTTACACCTTTATCGGCACCCTGTTCAATTTGGTTCTTACGCTGGTAGCCGCCTGGCCGCTTGCCCGAAGAGACATGCCCGGACGCAATGCGGTAATGATGTATTTCGCGTTTACGATGCTGTTCAACGGCGGCATGATCCCGACCTATCTGAACATCAAAAACCTTGGGCTGATCAACAGCCGCTGGTGTTTGATTATTATCGGCGGGATCTCAGTATACAACATGATCATTACCCGGACGTTTTTCCAGACAACCATTCCTAAAGACCTGATTGAAGCAGCACAGCTGGACGGATGTTCCGAGTTCAGATTCTTTTTTACGATCGTTCTTCCGCTTTCCAAAGCAGTCATCGCCGTAATTGCCCTGTATTATGCGGTATACCACTGGAACGCCTATTTTGAAGCCTTCCTTTATTTGACAAAAAAAGATCTGTATCCGTTGCAGTTGATTTTGCGTCAGATCCTGCTGGAAAACACCATCAGTTCGGAAGCGATCATGGAAGCGGACATGGCTGTCAACTATAACCTGGTTGAAACAATGAAATATGCCGTTATATTGGTTGCCTGTGTGCCCATCTGGTGCGTATATCCGTTTGTCCAGAAATATTTTGTGCAGGGCGTTATGATTGGTGCGATTAAAGGATAATTGTGTGCATGATGGGATACTGCACGGAAAAAGTTCCCATATATATCAAATATACAACTTTAAGAAAGGATGTTCTCAAATGACGACTAAAATGAGAAAATTTTCCTGCCTGCTTGCAGCGCTGATGACTGTTGTTTCGTTCGCGTCCTGCGGAAATTCCGGCGGCGAAAGTTCAGCCAGTCCCTCATCTGGTTCTTCAGCATCCTCCGGTCAGGACAGCACCGGGTCAGAATCCGGCTCAGATGGTCAGGATGGCGATACCGTCTTGCAGACGCCTGATTATATGAACGAAGCTGACGTCTTCCCGATCTGCAAGGAAACAACCACTTATCGTATCGCGGTCGTTGAAAATACAAACATTGAAGACTATGAAACCAACTATGAGACCCAATGGCTGAAAGAAAAAGGGAACATGGAGTTTGAGTTTGAAATCTTTCCGAGCGCCGACCTGGCTTCCAAAGTGCAGCTGCAGCTTGCTTCTTATGAATTGCCCGACGCCTACTTTGGACTGGCAAGAGGAGGATGCCAGACTTTTACCACCTCCAATGCGTTAAAATATTCGGAAGACTCCGGTGATGGACAGATCATTGCGCTGAATGATTATATCGATGCCTGGGGAACCAATACCAAAGCATTGTTTGAAAAATACGCATCTGATGGGCTGGAAGCGATGATGACCTCAGCAGATGGCAACATCTATTATATGCCCGGCTACGGTCCTTCGTATATCAACCGTCATGCAAACGTCTTCTGGATCAATACCGGTTGGCTGGAAAACCTGGGGCTTGACATGCCGACAACAACCGACGAGCTTGAACAGGTACTCCTGGCATTTAAGAATGACGATCCCAACGGCAACGGTAAGGCAGATGAGATCCCGCTTTCCGGCACCACCGCAAGCGACGGCTACAGCATGATCCACTATCTGATGTCGGCATTTACAGTTGACAACACCCAGAATTATCAGTTGTACTACGATGAGAGCAATACGGTACACTTTGCGGCAGCGGAAGACGGCTGGCGGGAAGGTCTGAAATACATCAACCGGCTGTACAGCCAGGGGCTTATTGACCCGGCGATGTTCACACAGGATCTTGCAGGCTTAAAACAGGTCGCGACAGACGCAGGAGACATATGCGGCGGCTTCAGTTCACTGGGACTTGGTCTGGTAACAGCCGGTGCCGGCAAAGAAGTAGACAACCGTTACAACCACTGTGAACCGCTGACCGGTCCGGATGGAACCAGATATTCTGTTGTCGCCATCCCGGTTCCGGCATCCAACGGCACTATTACCTCAGCTTGTGAAAAACCGGAAGCGCTCTTCCGTCTGATGGACTATATGCTGAGCGAAGAATGCTCCACCCTTTCGAGATATGGAATCGAAGGCGAAAACTATGAAATCGCTCCCGAAGGCTCCCTCAGCCTGTACGGTGAACAGGCAACGATCATTGTAACAAACGGTGTCTTTGCAATTCCGCAGAATACCATGTGGCAGAATTATCTGCCCTTTGTCAATGACATCCATAACAATGGCGCCGGTTATCCGGAAGGAGCAGATATCGCCAGCGAAGAAAAGAACGCCAAAGCGGTACCGTCCTACATGGAAACAGAGCCGGACAATATTATTCCGATGAGCAACTATACGGTAGAAGAGGCAGAAATTGTCAACGAATGTTCCGCCTATATTAAAGACATGATCAACGAAGGTATCGCTAAATTTACCGTCGGTGAATGGGATATCAACGACGACGCAGCATGGCAGACCTATCTGAACGAACTGGAAAACGCAGGATTGTCGGATTTCCTTGCCTGTGCACAAGCCGCTTATGACCGCACCCTGGAATAACCGTTCTTAACTGAAAGCCCGTGCAGACCTGCAACTTCTGCGCGGGTTTATACATAATATTTGGTAAAGGAGGAGCTATTTATGCCAGCCAGCAAACCCAATATTATCTTGATTCTGACCGATCAGTTCCGTGGAGACTGCATTCACGCTGCCGGTAATCAGCAAATTCGAACACCGTTTCTCGATCATCTGGCCGAACAAGGAGTCC
>CALWWT010000100.1 GCA_944385325.1 uncultured Clostridia bacterium
CGGCATGGTTTTCAACCAGAACAGAAAGTGTATGTTTCATATCCCGTCCCCCTTACAAAGTCGATTCAAGCGGATCGACAATGACTTCCAGAAGGAAGGAGCCTTCCGAATGAATCAGGCTGTCGATTGCCAGCTCGATCTGGTCGTTGAGATGGATGCGTGCGGAAGGAATGCCGTAAGCTTCTGCAAGTTTTGCAAAATCCGGGCTTCCGTCCAGGAAAACAGCGGTCAGGTTATTGTCCCATGCGACCCTCTGGTGCTCGCGGACCATGCCCAGGCGGTTGTTGGTAAATACGACAGTCTTGACCGGGATGTTATGCTGACATTCGGTCGCCAGCTCCATAAAGCACATCTGGAAGGAACCGTCGCCGCATACCGAAACGGTCATCCGGTCGGGACATGCTGCCTTTGCACCGATGGCGCAGGGAAGGGAATAACCCATCGTGCCCATGCCGCCGGAAGTAAGGAAACGTCCCTTTTTGACCGAAAACTCATTAGCTGCCCACATCTGGTTTTGCCCGACGTCTGCGACGATAATGGAATCTTCCGGAAGCTTTTCATACAGCGCGTGCATAAAGAGCTTGGGGTTGACATAATTTTTGCGTTCACCGTGGTCAGGCCGGTATTCTTTCTGCTGGTGGTGCAGTTCTTCCCACCATTCATCCCACGCGCTGCCGTCAATATCCATCTCACCGTTACAGACGACATCAGTCAGCTGGGAAAGGATCATCCGGATATCACCGACGACCGGAATATCAACGCCGATATTTTTGCCGATCTCGGCAGGGTCGATATCCATATGTATAATCGTCTTATGCCGTGCGAGCGCTTCCGGGTTGGGAATAGTGCGGTCGGCGACACGCGCGCCGCACAGGATCAGCACATCCGCCTGATGGACGGCATAGTTTGCAGGGCGCACGCCGTGCATACCGATCATGCCAAGAGCCGAAGGGTCGTCCGGACGAAGCGCGCCGATACCCATCAGGGTAGTGACGACCGGGATTTTTGTCTTTGCCGCAAAAGCACGAAGAGTTTCTTCCGCCTTGCTGATAAAGATACCGCCGCCTACAACGATCAGAGGACGTTTTGCCTTGGCAATTGCCGCGGCAGCTTTGTTGATCTGACCGATATGTCCTTTAAAACTGGGACGGTAAGAGCGGATGGAGACCTTTTCCGGATAGGAAAAATCAATTTCCATCTTCTGTACATCCATCGGGATGTCGATCAGTACAGGACCGGGTCTTCCGGTTCCGGCAATATAAAAAGCTTCTTTAAATATACGCCCGATATCTTTCGGGTCCTTGATCAGATAGCTGTGTTTGATAAACGCTTCAACCGAGCCGGTGATGTCGACTTCCTGAAAGACGTCGCTTCCCAGCAGGGAGGAAACGACCTGACCGGTAATAATAACCATCGGAATGGAATCCATATAAGCGGTTGAAATACCGGTAATCAGGTTGGTTGCACCGGGACCGGAGGTAACGACACAGACAGCGGGCTTGCCGGTCATACGGGCATAACCGTTGGCTGCGTGTCCGGCATTTTGCTCGGTACGGACCAGCACATGCCGGATGTTCGAGCGGGACAGCGCGTCATAAAAAGGACAGATCGTTGCTCCCGGATAGCCGAAGATCGTTTCCACTCCTTCTGCTTCCAGACAACGGACCATTGCTTCGCTGACGGTTGTGATCACGGGCTGCACCTCCTTGAAGATTATTCCTGTATGACAATATAGGGTCTTGTATGATATGTTATAGGTATAGATACCCCATATTCAGGAGATTAGTATTTATTATAGGATAGGTATCACAATTTGTCAAGGACTTTTTAGAATTTATCATATTTTTTGCAAAACGCACGTTGAGTTGTTTTCATTCCATGTTAAAATATAGATGTTCATGCAGGTTTCTTCCATATAACATGTCAAATGGTCATAACTAGGACAGGAAAAATATTTTCAATTTTTTTTGAGCGACTGAATGGAAAGACGCTGTTCAATCGTATTGATAGTGAACGACCCAAAAGAACGGGGTTTCAAAGAATGGAGGAAATGAATATGAAAAAGATTTTTGTTTGTATGATGGCAGCAGCGGTAGTTTTCACGATTGGTGCAGCAGGTGTTTCTGCGGCAGGTCGTGGAAATGGAAATGGTCAGGGTACTGGTTACCGGTATGTAGACGCAGATGGAGATGGCATTTGCGATAATCGGGGAACTGGATATGGATTTATCGACGAGAACGGCGATGGAATTTGCGACCACCAGGGAACTGGACGTGGATTTGTCGACGCAGACGGGGATGGAATCTGTGACCACCAGGGAACTGGCCGTGGCTTTGTCGATGAAGACGGAGACGGAATCTGCGACAATCAGGGAACTGGTTGCAAAGCACAGAATGGTAAAGGAATGGGCGGCAAAAACCGTAAATAAATCAGAAAAGGGTGAGAGGTTATGCGGAGCGAACAGGAGGCAAACAGAGCGATCGAAATGTACGCGGATACTGTGCGCCGTATCTGTATGCTCCATCTGAAAAATCACGCAGATACCGAGGATATCTTTCAAACCGTCTTTTTAAAGTATCTTCTCAGTTCAAAAGAGTTTGAAACACCTGAGCATGAAAAAGCCTGGTTTATCAAGGTAACGGTCAATGCCTGCCGGGATCTTTTGAAAAGTTTTTTCAGAAGCCGTACCGTTTCCATGGAAGAACTGCTCGACCAGCCGGCATTGGCAGAAGGTGACAGTGAGGTACTGGAAGCGGTGCTGTCATTGCCGGCACGGTATAAGGACGTGGTCTATCTTCATTATTACGAAGGGTATACGGCGCCTGAAATTGCCCGGATACTGGGCAAAAACGTCAATACCGTTTATACCCTTCTGACCCGTTCAAGGCAGCTGCTCAGGGAAAAACTGGGAGGAGATGACGATCTATGAGCAAGAGCAGGATTTATTCCGCATTTGATCAGATTCATGCGGATGAAGCAATCAAAAATAAAACCAGTAACTTTCTGTCCGAACAAATCCGTATTCGCAGCAAATCCCGTACAATCGTGATGCGGCGGTTTGCGGCAGCTGCCGCAAGCTTTGTCCTGCTGCTTGCGGGAAGCGGGTATTTTACCTGCCTGATGCCGGTATCGGCAATCAGTGTGGACGTCAATCCATCCCTGGAACTGGAACTGAACCGGCTGGACCAGGTGGTTTCGGTGACCGGCTATAATGAAGACGGTCAGCAGCTGGCAGATTCGCTTGATGTCATGTTTCTGGGGTATCAGGACGCTTTGGATGCAATTTTGCAGGATGAGCAGATCGGACAATACCTTGCCGGTGATGCGTCGGTCTATATTACAGTCAGCGGAAATGATCAGACCCATTGTCAGAATCTGCTTACCGCGATAGAAGGCTGTACTGCCGGGAATGGGAATGTCTATTGCACGTCGGCTACGGCTGAGGAAGCTTCGGCTGCCCGTGAAGCCGGTTTGACCGTCGGAAAATACCGGGAGTTTGTGGAATTGCAGCAGTTGGACCCGGATGTCACTTCGGAGGATATCCGTGATTGGACAATGAAGGAAATCCGGGAGCGGATCGAAGAATTGGAAACAGGCAGTGAATCTGAATCGGATACCCGGCAGGAAAATTCCGGAACAGGTCACCGATATGGACAGAATAAGGAAAACGGCGGTCAGCAAAAAGGCAAAAAACAAAACGGATAACCAGGACTATACGAAATGATTTTTATAACGCTGTACACAGTCAAAGGACACCTGTTGTGGTATAAAAGGATAATACAGATGGGATAATTTTACAGAGAGTTATATCAATGTGGAAAACTCGGTGGAAATAGTGGAAAACCCGTATCCAGAGTGGCAAAACCTGTGAATTTGGCAAAATATTACGTTTTTCGACCATATAATTAACCATAAAATCCGGATTGCCGGCGGTTTTGCCTTTGGGGAAAAGGACGGGCAAGGAGTGCGGAAACAGAAAAAATATGTCAGGCTGTCGAAAAAGTTCAGGTTATAAGCGGCTTATTCAGAAATCCTATAGTTTACAAGTACACTGCAAGTTTTTTAAAGCAGGTCCAGGGGCGGACGGTTCGCGTTGCAAACAGGCTTTCTGGGAA
>CALWWT010000101.1 GCA_944385325.1 uncultured Clostridia bacterium
CAGGTGCAGGGCGCAGCCCTGCGCGCGCCTTGGCGCGCAACTCCATAAAAAAAACGCAGCCATTGCCCATGTGAAGCATGGCAATGGCGGAAAAAGAGGACGAACGATTGACTTTATCGACAGCCTGCCTCGGCAGTTTGATACTGCCGAGGTTTTGTTGTTATGATAATGGAAGCCCTCTGACCCGTTAAGGTCAGAGGGCATAGATATCATATCTTCGGGAAAGATTTCCCGGGATGATACAGGGCGGTTACCCGATCAGCCGAGGTCCTCACCGTTGGACTTGCAGACCTTCTGATACCAGTAGAAGGAGTCCTTTTTCCAGCGAGCCATCGAGCCGGTGCCGTCGTCGTGTTTGTCGACGTAGATAAAGCCGTAGCGTTTGCGCATTTCACCGGTACCAGCGGAAACCAGGTCGATGCAGCCCCAGGGCGTATATCCCATCAGGTTGACGCCTTCCTCGACAGCCTTACCCATCTCGATGATGTGCTGGCGCAGGTAGTCAATGCGGTAGGGGTCGTGGATCGAACCGTCTTCTTCGACGGTATCCAGTGCACCGATACCATTTTCAACGACCATCAGCGGCAGGTCGCCATACCGGTCAGCGAGCGAATGCAGCGCAATGCGGATGCCGACAGGGTCGATCTGCCAGCCCCAGTCGTTCGCCTTGAGGTAGGGGTTTTTGACGCCGGCGTCCATACCCATATCGTCCGAGCCTTCGTCAGCCTTATGGGTGGTGACGCAGTGGGTGGAGTAGTAGGAGAAGGAGTAGAAATCGACGGTGCCTTCTTTCAGGGTCTTGAGGTCCTCGTCCGACATGACAATATCCAGACCATGATTTTTGTAGTAAGCGAGCGCGTAACCAGGGTAATAACCTCTGACATGGACGTCGGAAGGCAGATAACAGCCCATTTCCATCGACTGGATAGCTGCCAGCTGGTCGGCAGGGTCAGCCGTCAGCGGGTAAGTTGGACCATACGCGACCATGCAGCCGATTTTAGCGTCGGGGCAGATTTCATGGCAGAGCTTGACTGCGCGTGCCGAAGCGACCAGCAGGTGATGCTCCGCCTGGAAGCGCATCTGTTCGGTATATTCGGTCTTATCGTCGAAGATACCGGCAGACATCGCGCCGCCGAACGGTGTCATGAACATATTGATCTCGTTGATGGTGAGCCAGTATTTGACCTTATCGCGGTAACGGGTCAGGACAGTTTTCGCGAACTTTTCATACCGGTCGATCATCCAGTGGTTGAGCCAGCCGCCCTGCTGTGCGAGGAAAAGCGGGGTTTCAAAGTGGTAGATGGTGACGAGCGGCTTGATACCGTATTTATTCAGCTCATCGAACACGTCGTCATAGAATTTCAGACCCTCTTCATTCGGAGTTTCCTCATCGCCGCGCGGGAAGATACGGCTCCAGGCGATGGACATTCTGAAGGTGGTGAAGCCCATTTCGGCGAACAGCGCGATATCTTCCTTATAATGGTGATAGAAATCGATACCGTCGTGGTTGGGGTAGACGGTGTCGGGTTCAAGGACAGGGGTCCATCTGCGGCGGGTGTTTACGGTGCCGCCGGTCGAGATATCGAACACCGACATTCCTTTGCCGCCCACATCCCATGCGCCCTCAAACTGGTTGGCAGCGGTCGCGCCGCCCCACAAAAAGCCTTTGGGGAATTTGCTCATAATAAAAACCTCCTTAAAATATTTAAACGGTTCCGGATTACCGCAAAACCGTTATGCAAAACACTTTCCGCGCAGCGCGGCAAATTTGCCGAGGCTCTCATTTGCGATCAGTTCCTGAGGGAAATGGATTTCCTCCAGCATTTTTACGACCTTTGAGAATTCGCCGACAAACCATGCGCTGTGCGCGTCGCTGGACACGACGATAGGGGTTCCTTCTTCAGCACACTTGATGGCAAGCGCACGGCAGTGGTCGGTCGATTCCGGGACATCGAATGAATGATTGTTGATTTCCAAACATTTACCCAGCTGTTTGGCAGCCCTTGCGACTGCCGTGTGGTCGAACGGAAGACCGGGCCGGCAGGGATGTCCGATGATATCGACATAAGGGTTTTGGAGAGCGGAGATGTACAGGTCGGTATTTTGGGTGAACGAGCCGTCTCTGAACCCGGGAAACATATGGATACTGGCGATTACGATCTCGCGGGTACGCAGCAGCCTTTCGCCGACAGAAACACCGTGGTTGCCCGGCAGGGTATCGCAAAACGCGAGGTGCCCTTCAAAGTCGACGATATCGATTTCAACGCCGCCGAGTATCCGAACACCGTTGATAATCTTCGGAAGCCCCTCCATATTCATCATCGGTCCCAAATCAGGAGAACCATCCGCCCGGCGAGGGGTCATAAATGGGCTGAAATGGTCTGTCATGGCAATTGCCTCAAGACCTCTGCGGGCAGCCTCAGCAGCATTTTCACCGATGGTGGAAAATGCGTGCCCGGAGTAGATGGTGTGGGTGTGGAGATCAAGTTGAATGGAATACATAAACATTTCCTGCCTTTCTTACAGATTCAGTATAGCACATTGCAGTCAAAAAGAGAAGAAAAGTTTTTTTCATTTCATGAATAACATCACAAAAATCAGTTATAATAATCTTTCCAAATAAATCTCTTCAGGCTGTCGATAAAGTCGATCGCTCGTTCTCTTTTTCCGCCATTGCCGCTTACCGCGGCAATGGCTGCGTTTTTTTATGGGGTTGCGCGCTTACGCGCGCCCAGGGCAGGCTTTCCCAGAAAGCCGTACAGTTTGCCAGCAAACTGTCTGGTTCGCGGGCAACCTTCCCCAAAATTGATTTCCGTGGAATAGCATTGAGATCGGTTGTCATTCCGGCGGAGATGTGGTATGATGTCATTAACCAATGAGATCGTGATACTGGGAAGGAGCAAAGGAAATGAAGATACTGGTTACAGGTTTTGACCCGTTTGGCGGCGAAAGTGTCAATCCGGCGTGGGAAGCGGTGAGCCGTCTGCCGGGAGAGATAAACGGCGCGGAGGTTATCAGGATGCAGATACCGACCTCGTTTGCGCGTGCGCCACAGATGGTGTTGGAAAAGGTACGGGAATACTGCCCGGATTATGTGGTATCGGTCGGACAGGCAGCCGGACGGACGGCGATCACGCCGGAGCGGATCGCGATCAATATGATGAGCGCGTCGATACCGGATAACGATGGGGAACAGCCTGTCGAACAGAAGATAGAAGGGAACGGACCGGACGGATATTTTTCACTTCTGCCGGTCTTGGAGATGGTAAAAGCAATCGAAGCGGCAGGGCTGCCCGGACGGATTTCCAATACTGCCGGGACGTTTGTCTGCAACCGTGTGATGTATTCGGTGCTGCACGGCTGCCATACCCGGTTTCCGGGGATGCGGAGCGGGTTTATCCATGTGCCCTGCATCCCTGAGCAGACCGTGAAGCATCCGGAATGGTTTTCGCTGCCGGTGGAGGAGATAACCCGAGGGCTTGAAGCGGCGCTGTCGGTGCTGTGAAACTGGTAGAAGATGAACGGTTTGCGAAAAATGTGACAAATAATTTGAAAATTTACAAAAAATTCCCACCATATTGGATATTATTTGATATAATAAAAAAGTAAAGTGTAAAACAGCAGGGGTAGATACCTCAGGAAAAGAAGGAGGACGAGACATATGGATCATATGCATGAACTTTGCGGGCAGTACGCCGATCTTTGCAGAAAGACGACTACTCTTCCTTATGAGCTGTACGATGAGTATCAGGTCAAAAAGGGGCTGCGTGACAAAAATGGCGACGGTGTGCGTGCAGGGCTGACCAACATATCCCGGATCGAGTCGTTTGACTATCTGAATGGGGAACGTGTCCCGTGTGACGGACGGCTGTATTACCGGGGGATCAACGTCCAGGATCTGGTACGGGGTTTTCTGACGGAAGAGCGTTTCGGGTTTGAAGAAACGGCTTACCTTTTGTTGTTTGGAAACCTGCCGGACACTGCCCAGCTGGAAGAATTTTCAAAGGTGCTTGCGGGCGCACGGACGCTGCCGCGCAATTTTACCCGTGACGTGCTGATGAAGGGTCCGAGCCGGGATATTATGATCTCGCTGTCGAAAAGTGTGCTGATGCTGTCGTCCTACGACCGGCACACCGACGATATTTCGATTGAAAACGTATTGCAGCAGTGCCTGCGGCTGATCAGCGTCTTCCCGATGATTTCGGTATACGGCTACCATGCTTATAACCACTATATCCGCGGCAAGAGCATGTATATCCACCGTCCGCTTCCCGAGCTGTCCACGGCGGAGAATTTCCTGCGGATGCTGCGTCCGGACAAGAAGTATACGCCGCTGGAGGCGAAGATCCTTGACCTTGCGCTGGTGCTGCATATGGAGCATGGCGGCGGCAACAACTCGACCTTTACGACGCATGTTGTCTCTTCGTCGGGAACGGACACCTATTCGACGATTGCGGCGGCGCTTGGTTCGCTCAAAGGGCCGAAGCATGGCGGCGCGAATATCCGAGTGGTGCAGATGATGAAGGACCTGAAAGCGCATGTGCATGACACCCGTGACGAGGAAGAAGTCGCGGCATATCTGCTCAAGCTGCTCAATCGGGAAGCGTTTGACAAGAAGGGCTTGATCTACGGCATGGGACATGCGGTTTACACCAAGTCGGACCCACGCTGCCAGATCTTCAAGAAGTATGTTGGGCGGCTCTCGGAGGAAAAAGGGCGGCGTAAAGATTATGAGCTTTACACCATGGTTGAACGGCTGGCGCCGCAGGTCATCGCGGAAAACCGCCGGATCTATAAAGGTGTCAGTGCCAACGTCGACTTTTATTCCGGTCTGATCTATTCGATGCTGGACATTCCGGAGGAGCTGTTCACGCCGATGTTTGCGATTGCGAGGATTGTCGGCTGGAGTGCCCACCGGCTGGAAGAGCTGATCAATGTGGACAAGATCATCCGTCCCGCGTATATCAGCGTCGGAGAGCCTGTTGAATACAGATGCCTGGATGAACGCGGCATTGCGGAATGACAGAATGAAAGCAAATCCCCTGTTCTGTAAAAGGGACAGGGGATTTGAGCTTGTCGAAAAAGCATTTTGGAGAATTTTTAAAATCGCTAAAATTAAACTAAAGTTTACCATAAGGCGGAAAGCAGGTCCAGGGGCGCAGCCCCTGGTCGCGCGTAAGCGCGCAACCCCCCTAAATTTTTTTTTTTTTAATGATACGGCGACCACCGAGATCTACACTCTTTCCCTACACGACGCTCTTCCGATCTGAAATCCCCTGTTCTGTAAAAGGGACAGGGGATTTGAGCTTGT
>CALWWT010000102.1 GCA_944385325.1 uncultured Clostridia bacterium
GGCTCCTGCCGACATGGGCAGAGTTATCGGCAAACAGGGACGCATCGCCAAGGCGATCCGCGTGGTTATGCGTTCTGCCGCTCAGCAAAACGGCAGCAAAATCATGGTTGAGATTGACTGACCGTGAAGTTAAGCGCACTGGAAAACCGGTGCGCTTTTTGTTTTATGTAATGATAATATATAAAAGAATCAATTTTATGAAAAATACTTGAAATCCTATTGACAATTAACCTGTAATATAATAATATAATAATATAATATTATAAAAAGGAGACGATTATACAAGTTTATATGTTAATGGTCATTTAAACTTTTCAAATGATCAGCCTAACGAAAAGGTGGAATTCATATGAAAAAATTATTTTCAATTTTTTTAGCAACTGCAATTTCTATCTGTGCTGTTACACCATGCTACGCTTATGAAGAAATTAACATTCCTGCTGATATGGAACAACATCTTTCATCTCCTAAATATACCACACCTCAAAGTGTAGATATTTCTGGTATCAATGCAATATATGAATAAAAAAAGGATACGGATTTTCGTAATCATCTTGATATTTCTGATTGGTGCGTTTTGCTTATACTCTTTATTCCAGATAGGCAATAGTCAATCATCAGAAATTTCTACTGCACAAACGATTGATTGGCATAATTTTGATTACAAGTCGGAAGAAGAAATGGCGACGGACGCTGACCTGGTGATAACCGGGACAGTTGTTTCCACTACGGCGTACGGCACCGATACCGGAGAAGGCAGTCTGGTGGAAATTGCGGTCGATTTGGTTCTACAGGGGGATGCGGCAGACTCCGTCACCGTCTTCCAGTACGGAAATAGCGAGGTCGCCCCGCCGGAGGAATTTCCATTGATGCAGCCAGGTGAGCGGTATCAACTCTATCTCTATCAGGATGGGGATTTCTTCCGGGTGGTTGGCGGATACCTGGGAGCCGAGAAGCTGGAATAGCCTGCTCAATTTTCCGGTATAAAAGCAGGACAAATAATTCAGATGCGCTTTTTCGATGGGCGGATTATGAATAATCTGTAAAAATAAGCAAAATTTCTTGCGTATTTTGTCAATTTGTGTTATAATTTGACCAAACAAAAGGGAGTAGCGGACAGAATTCCCTCTGCCGGTGTTGTCGACTAAACGGTTATTGATTATAGCCCGGTGACATCAGTTCTTTACGGATTTGACAAGACTTTTGCAGGTAGGCAAACTAGTTGTCTGCTGCAAAAGTCTTTTTGTTTATCAGCCGGAAAGTTTCCGCCCGCATCCTTTTGTCTGCGGCTGCGGAAGCTCTGCGCAGAGAAGAAAATGTTCCCTTCCCTGCCGCCATTCACCATTCGTATCAAAACCGGAATTCGTCCGTATAATTCATATAAATGGACGGTCGGTTATTTAAGGAGGCATATTTTATGGAAATCCTGATTATTGTCGGTATTGTGGTAGTTCCGATACTGGCGCTGTTCCTGCTGGGATATATGAAAGCGCCGCCCGACACCGCCTATATTATCTCCGGTATGGGCAAAAAACGTATCCTGATCGGACGCGCCGGCTGGCGGATTCCGCTGATCGAACGTGTCGATAAGCTCTCGCTGCGGGTCATGCAGGTGGATGTCAAGACAACAGACGCTGTCCCAACCAATGAGTTTATCAACGTTTCGGTCGACGGTGTTGCCAACATCAAAATCTCGTCTGATCCTGAACTGCTGGAACGTGCCGCACAGTCGCTGCTGGGAATGAAACAGGTTGACCTGATCAGCCTGGTCACCCAGGTGCTGGAAGGCAACATGCGTGAGATCGTCGGTTCGGTCGGCCTGAAGGAGATGGTTCAGGACCGTCAGGGGGTAGCGAAAAAGATTACCGAAAATGTTGTCCCGGATATGGAGAAGCTGGGTATCGAAGTCGTCAACTTCAACATCCAGAACTTTAAAGACAACGCCGGTACCATTGAAAATATGGGTATCGACAACGTCGAACAGATTCGTAAAAACGCCCAGATCGCCAAGGCCAACGCCCAGCGCGATATCGCCATCGCAACCTCCGAGGCACAGCAGCAGGCAAACGCCATCAAGGTAGAAGCGGAAAAGAAGATCGCCGAGCAGAACGCACAGCTGCTTGTTCAGCAGGCAGAAATGAAGGTCATGGCCGATACCAAAAAGGCAGAAGCGGACGCTGCTTACTCGATTCAGCAGGAAAACCAGCGTAAAACGATCGAAATTACCCGCGCCAACGCAGATATTGCCCGCCGTGAAAAGGAAACCGAGCTGGCGGAAAAGGAAATTGCCCTCAAAGAGAAACAGCTGGACGCAGAAATCCGCAAACAGGCAGACGCTATGAAGTACAAGGCGGAAAAAGAGGCAGAAGCCGATCTGATTCGCCGGCAGCGCGACGCGGAAGCAAAGAAATACGAAGCTATCCAGGAAGCCGAAGCCAGAAAAGCCGAAGCGGAAGCAATCCGTTTTGCAATGGAGCAGGAAGCGGAAGGTATCCGTGCAAAGGGTCTTGCGGAAGCGGAAGCCATCGAAAAGAAGGCAGAAGCGCAGCGTAAGATGGGCGAAGCGTCGGTACTGGAAATGTACCTGCAGGCGCTGCCTGAGATCGTTAAAGGCGCTGCAAGCCCGCTGGCACAGACCGACAAGATCGTTATGTACGGCGATGGAAACGCGACCAAGGTGGTCAAGGACGTTATGACCTCTGCAAGCCAGGTAATGGAAGGGGTCAAGGAGTCGACCGGGCTCGACCTGTCGGCACTGCTTGCCGGCATCGTAGGCGGACGCGCAGCCGCAAACGCCATCCAGTCGGATGGAAATGTGTCTGTTCAGGAAGCCGAGGCAGCAGACGAACCGCAGCCGCCTGTTGAAGCTGAATAATCCTTATATTCTGTAAGGTATAGAATAACGGCAAAGCGCCTCTTCCATTCCCGGAAGGGGCGCTTTATACTGCAATATTATTTCTTATTTTCCATCTCCCGCAAGCGTTTGAGCTGACGGACATCTTTTCCGATAAACCGCACCTGAACCAGCTGGGAAAATAGCCTGGAAACGATCCGGCGGGCATATTTTTCACTGAGCTCCTGGACTGTCAGATTACTGGTAACAATCAGCGGATGTTCGGAAGAAATGCGGCTGTTCAGGATATGATAGACCACCGACTGGGTGAAACTACTGCTGAATTCGGCACCCAGATCATCCAGGATCAACAGATCCGCTTCCAGTATCCGGTCGAGTGTCCCATCGTCTTCTGTCCGGCGGAAATGCTCATTCTCAATCCGGCGCAGCAGGTCAGGCGCTGTGCCGCAGACGACATTGTATCCTTTTGCAGCGACCACTCCTGCAATCGCACGGGAAAGATGGGTTTTTCCCAGCCCTGTCTCTCCAAACATAAAAAGTCCCTGACTGTTGGGCGTAAATTTTTCCGCATACGAGCGGCAAAACCCCAGTACCTTTGTCATAACCAATCTTGGATTCTGTCCACTCTCCGGGTCAACGGCATCCGGATAAAAAGTAAGATCAAAATCTTCAAAGCTGCTCTCTTTGAAAGGCGACGAAGCGTTGAACTGTTCAACATTCAGCCTGCGCATCTCGGCTTTCAGGCATTCGCACCGTCTTCCGTCCACAAAACCAGTATCCCGGCATTTTGGACAGGTGTACCGCATCTCCAGATAATCAACCGGATAGCCTGCCTGCTGCATCAGCTGGCGCTCACGCTGCTGCAAACGGAGATTGACCTCTTCTATCTTTGCAAGTCCTTCGGCAAGGTTGGTCTTTCCCTGCAAAATCACCTTGCTGATCTCAGCGGAAGTCATGGCAAGTTTCCGACGGATCTCCATCACTTCGGGTATTTTTTCCGCGATTTCGTCCATCCGTCTGGACTGAGCGGTCATCTGTTCCAACCGGCGGCGGTCGATCCGTCTTTTGGCCTGCTGGAAAATATCATTATTCTGCATCCTGTACACCTCGTTCAGTCAAGATCCGGCAGATCGAATCCCTGCCGCGCAAATGCTTCGACATCATAGGACGGGCTGCCTGATGCCGAAGAAGAAGATTTTCCGCCGCCCATACCGGTTGTTGTTTTCTTTACATCGCCGCGCAGGATATCCTCCGGCGTTTTAAAGCCCATCTTATGCCAGTTTTGCAGGATTTTTCCGATATACGGGAAAGATGCCTGACCAATCTGATCGACTGCCCGTTCATATGCCATCCGGATGATTTCAATATTAAAACCGTAATCCTGATACCACTGCATGATATATTTCCGGTTGGCAGTAGTCAGCCCCCTGTTTTTGATGCCAAATGCTTCCATGACCTCTGCTTCGCGGCTAAGGCGTTCGGTCTGATTGCGGATATATTCCTCGGCAAGCGGATGGGTATTGATTCCCTGTTCATACCATCCAGCCAGCAGTTTGGAGATATAACGGTAGTTTCCACGCTCATGCATACAGCAAAATTCCACCGCCATGACGATCACATCCGCCGGCAGGTCGTATTCCTCCAGAAAAAAGACAAATCCTTTCTGCTCGGTGGATGAGAGCGGCCTACCGAGAATCTGTTCCGCTGTTGTGAGCAGAAAACGCACTTCTTCCCGGTCGGCACTCACCTTAAAACCTGTGATGTCGCCGGTACCGGAAGATTCATGATTTTCATTCTGTTTCTGCTGGATCGGCTGTTGTTTTTTACCGGCATTCAGCTGACGGTCCACCTCCTCAGCCGGCAGAATACCGTTGCTTGTCCAGTAGCGGATCGCCTCTTCCACATCGCTGACCGGGACAGACAGTACCGCCGCAATGACAGGCGGATCGATTTTATTGGTTCGCAGGATGTACAGAATGACCTTGATATACAGTCCGCTTGCCTTACCAATATGCTCGTCGATGATTTCAGATGGTACTGCCACAAAACTCGGCAGTTTATTTTTCAGCGTCATTCTTTTCTCCCTTTCCTCCCTGTCTCGCCGCGCCGTAGATAATCGCCAGCACTTCCCGCAGATGATACATCGGCGCAATCAGCGCCATCGTCCGGCTTCCGCAGACAGCTGCGCCGGATAATCCAAATTTCGCTGCCAGGCGGGAAACCCGCCAGCAATGAAAATCACTGGTGACAATCCGAAGTTTATCAGCCGGATTCAGCTTATCCGGATACAACTGCCGGGTATTGCGGAGATTCTGCCGGGTATTGACCGACTCCCTTTCCAGCAGCAGCTTGTCTTCCGGAATAATGCCGTTTTTAAGCAGCCACGCTTTCATCACATCCGCTTCTGCCGCTGTTTCATGGGCAGTCTGACCACCGGACAGGATGACCGTTTCACCCTGGTACAGTTTTTCCGCCAGCGTCAGCCGCTCGATCAGCGTTGAGGTCAGCTGGTTGCCTTTTTTCAGACCGCTTCCCAGTACAATCGTACACCGTACCGGTTGTTTTCGTCCGGCGCGTGCGCGTCCGGACAGGCAGCCGGAATAAACCAGAAATTCGACTGCACAAAGCACCACCAGCGCCGTTACCGCAGCAAGCTGCAAAATCCAGACCGCCAGCCATCCAGGAAACATCTGAATCAACACGCCCAGCACCAGCATTCCCAGTCCGCCAATTAAAGGTATGATCGAAAACCGTACCCGTCCAAGCTTAGCACGGACCAAAATACAATATAAAATAACAAGGCTGCCCAAAACCAGCCAAAACATATCCAGCCACCTCCAACAGGTGAAAAATTCCCGTATATAGTATAGCACAAAATCCATTTTTCTGAAAGCCTGTCCCACTCACGCCGATTGACAATCATATACCAGGATGCTATACTCAAACCATCCGGACAGAAAGGATGATGCAAATGGACAAAAATATGTCAATGCAGCAGCTGAACCAGCAGATTGCGCTGCTCACCGAGCAATCCTCCGCTTACCAGAATCTTAAAGGAGAACTGGATTCACTGGAAAAGAAACGCATCCTGCTGGAACAGCAGACCTACGCTGCCAAACGTGAAAAAGATCACCGGCAATCAGAACTGAACCAGATACAGACCGGCAAACTGAATACCCTTCTGGCAAAAATCCTTCCCGGACGGCATCAGAAACTGGAAGTCTGCCGGATGATGGCAGACGAATCCGCAGCCAAATACGATATCGCGGTTCGTGCGCTCACGGAAAATACCGAGCAAATCCACAGGCTGGAACGTCAGATTTCCAATGGATATCGGGCAAAACAGAAACTGGATGCCCTGATTGCGCAAAAAGCCGTGCTGATTCAGCAAACAGGCGGCGAATCCGCTCAAAGGCTGAACGACCTGGACAGCCGGATTGATACCCTGTCCCAGCGACGTATAGAACTTGATCAGGCAGTCCAGGCAGGCAGAGGTGCCCTTTCAACAATCGATTCCATTATTGAAAAGCTGCAAAATGCGCAGAACTGGGGTACTTTTGATTTGATCGGCGGTGGACTGATTTCCGATATTGCCAAACACGGGAACCTGGGTGATGCTGCCCAGCTGACTTACACCCTGCAAAAACAGATCCACGCCTTTCAGAAGGAGCTTTCCGATATTTCCATCCATGCGAATTTTTCTGTACCAATCAGCGATTTTTTGAAATTTGCGGATTTTGCCTTTGATGGTCTGATTGCCGACTGGCTGGTTCTGGATAAGATTAATAGTTCCCTTTCACAGGCTTCTCATACCCGAAACCAGATTGCTTCTGCAATTCATAAACTGGAACCCATACAACAGGAATATGCGGCTGATCATGAACGTACACGCCGGCAGAGGATCGAATTCCTCACCCAAACTGCATAACTTCAAAATGGGCGGTCAGTTTTCACTGACCGCCCGAGCTTGTCGAAAAAGTATTTTGGAGAATTTTTAAAATCGCTAAAATTCAACTAAAGTTTATCATAAGACGGAAAGCAGATCCAGGGGCGGACGGTTCGCGTTGCGAACCAGACAGTTTGCCAGCAAACTGTACGGCTTTCTAGGAAAGCCTTCCCTGGGCGCGCGTAAGCGCGCAACCCCCCCTAAAAATCGTAGCCATTGCCGCTTGCTGCGGCAATAGCAGAAAAAGAGAACGAGCGATTGACTTTATCGACAGCCTGGGGCGGTCAGTTTTCACTGACCGCCCGTTTGTCATTCGGTTATATCAAATATCAGTCAATATGGTTAGCGACTTCAAACGCATCCCAGATTGCATACATAATATTGGACACATTCTTTGCGTCTCCAAGCAGATAGATATCCGGAATTTCGTACTGCAATTCTTCGTACAGGCTCTTTTCCTCACGATATCCAACCGCCAGAATCACGCTGTCTGCCGCAATCGAATGGCTTTCTCCATCCTTTTCATAGGAGAGCTTGCCATCGGTGTAACCCTTGACCCGTGCGCCGCAAACAACGTCAACACCTTTAAAAGGTACCAGTTCCAACAGCATTTCCTTATTGGCAGAGCAAATCGGACCATTGACCGCAAGCAGTTTATCCATTGCTTCCACAACGGTAACCTTTTTGCCCTTTTCTGCCAGATCAAGCGCCAGTTCCAGTCCAACCAGACCGCCGCCGACAATAACGGTTGTATCGCCCGGGTCCTTTGCACCAGTCAGCACATCCGCCGCGGTATAAACCTTGTCATCATCACCCAGGCTGAAGACCTTAGGAGTGGAACCGGTCGCAACAATTACGGTATCATAGCCGCCCGACAGGACCATCTCTTTGGTCACTTCAGTATTCATATGTACTTCGACACCCAGCAGTTCCATCTGACGGGTATACCATTTTGCCAAGGCAATATCGTCTTCCTTGAAAGAAGGCGCTCCGCCGGGAATTAGGTTGCCGCCGAGTACACCGGTTTTTTCAAACAGCACCGGTTTATGACCGCGGATCGCCAGTACCCGTGCAGCCTCGCATCCAGCAACGCCGCCGCCAATCACCATGACTTTACGGCTGCGGAAAATCGGACGGTATGCGTTGGGACCTTCCTTGCACGCCTGCGGATTTACTGCGCAGTTGAGCATCGAATAATTCTGGATACGACCCATACAGCCTTCCTGACAGGAAATGCAGGGACGGATTTCATCGGTTTTTCCGCAGCGGAGTTTCTTGACATAATCCGGGTCAGCCAGCAGCGGACGACCCAGCGAGATAACATCGCAATCACCGTTTTCAAGCGATGCAAGCGCCATATCCGGGTCGTCCATCCGACCGGCAAGAATAACCGGCACATCAACCGCGTCTTTTACAAGCTTTGCGTAGGTACGGTAAAGGCCCTTTTCCTGATACATCGGCGGATGGCTCCACCACCATGCATCATAAGAACCGACGTCTACATCCAGTGCGTCATATCCATACTGAACCAGCATTTTTGCCGCCTCGATACCTTCGGGCAGATCCCGTCCCATCTCGGTGAATTCTTCACCCGGCAGCGCACCGACTCTCCAGTCCTTGATCATGCTCTTGGGACTGAATCGAAGCGTAACAACAAAGTCCTGACCGCATCTGGCTTTGATCTCTTCGACGACTTCTTTTGCAAAACGCAGACGGTTTTCAAGGCTTCCGCCGTATTCGTCGGTGCGGTGGTTAAACATAGAGATTGCAAACTGGTCCAGCAGGTATCCCTCATGAACCGCGTGAATCTGCACGCCGTCAAATCCGGCGCGTTTGGCGTTATAGGCTCCAAGTCCAAACGATTTGACAATCTTGTGAATCTCATCGACCGTCAGCTCACGGCAGATCTTATCCAGCCATCTGTGCGGAATCGGAGAAGGTGCAACCGGAGGATATTCGCCCAGATTGGTCGGGATGGTGACCCGTCCAAAACCTGCAGACATCTGCAAAAATACCTTTGCACCGTAAGCATGAATCCGCTCGGTCATTTCACGCGCAGTACGGGTAAAATGAACCGAATCGTAGGTAGGAGAAGGACAGTTGGGCATCCCATGTTCTTCCACTTCGTTGTCTACAAAGGTTACGCCGGTAATAATCAGACCGGTACCGCCTTTTGCACGTTCCGTATAGTAATCGATACCACGCTGATTAAATCCACCATTTGCATCTCCTAGTCCAAGAGGGCCCATCGGAGCAAGTGCGAAACGGTTTTTCAGCTGGACATTCCCGATACTGACCGGTGTAAACAGCTTTTGATACTTCATTTCTGACCAATCCCTTCTTCAAAAATTCTGCACAATATCAACAGTTATATTATAACAATTTTCGTGTAGAGAGTCAACTCAGAAATATGGCAGATTGTTTTAAAAAAATCCGTAATCAATCAGAATATTTTTCCGATCTGGTCACAACTTCCCGGACAAACGCAGCAAAATATTCCGCAAAATCCGGTGTACGGTCATCCCACTGCGGACCGGTCAGCCGTTCGGGATGAAACTGTGTTCCCCAGACCAGCTGCTGAGGATCGGTGGATTCATAGCTTTCAACAATTCCCTCAATTGAACGCCCGGTCACCTGAAGACCCCTGCCAAGGTCGCGCACTGCCTGGTGATGGGTAGAATTGACCCGGAAAACCTCACCATACAGGCGATGCAAAACAGAGCCCTCTTCAGCATAAAACGGATGGCGGATTTCAGCATTTGAATGGATAAATCCCATCTGCGCCAGCAAATCCTGATGCAAAGTGCCGCCCAGAACTACATTGAGCAGCTGAAAACCCCTACAGATAGCCATAATCGGCTTTTTGCGCGCCAGAAAACTTCTGCACAGTTCCATCTCATAGGCATCACGCGCCAGGTCGATCACAACCGAATCATTGAGCACCTCTTCACCGTACCAGGTCGGATCGACATCCTGACCGCCCGAAAGCAGCAGCGCATCACACATATCCGCGTATTCACGAACACAGCATTCCGGACAAAGGACAGGAATACCTCCAGCTGCAGCTATGGCGTTGGAATAAGACATGGAATTATGGACAGCACGGGAAGGTGTATCGGTCAAACCTGCCACATTGGTTGTACAGCTGACGGCAATCAGCGGCTTTTTTTCAAACATTGTTTGCAGACTCCTTTAAAAATTAGTTTCAGATATGTCTATTGTGCGTCAAATACTAGCTTTTGTCAAGCAAAAAACGGAGCCGCCACAAAATTCATTGCAGCGGCTCCAATCCTTATCTTTGCAAAATATTATCCAATCCGTGCACCGGATGCATTGACACGGTACCCGTCGGGTGTTGTGGTATTGGTCAGCATCGCACCGCTGGAACCGAGATAATACCAGTAATTACCCGATTTTACCCAACGATTGGCATACATAGCACCAGAACTGCTAAAGCAGTACCATTTTCCGTCGGCTAGTTTCAGCCACCCATCCGACATCATTTTTCCCGAACCGCCAAACCAGTACCAGCTGCCGCCGATCTTTGCCCAGCTGGATTCGTATCGTGTACCATCCGCCTTAACATAATACCAGTAGCCGTAATCCTGAATCCAGCAGCTGGTCTGCATTTTGCCGTCTGCGCCAAGATAAACATACTTTCCGTCTTTCAGCCGCCAGCACTTGACAACGCCTGCGCCGTAAGAATTGAGATAATACCAGTCGCCCTGATTTTCAATCCACTGATCGTGTTTACGGGCACCAGTCGTTCCGAGATCATAGGCCTTATAGTCGATATAACGGAATCCGGTCTGCAAAGCGCCGGTTGCAGCATCAAAGTAGTACCATTCGCTGCCAATTTGCAGCCAGCCATATGCCCGCTGACCATCCGGCTTGATGTAATAGGTGGTGTCATTCTCAGTTTTCCATCCGTCGGCATTGTTAAACGAGCTGCTGTAATAGGTTTCCAGCTGCTGCTGTGAAACAAACGTTGTATAAGGTGCCCCCACAGATACCTTATCGGTGCAGATCACCTGTAAATCCCTGCCGTTATAAATAGCCTCTCCATACCGGTCACTTTCAACATGAACAAGCGAATCCGGTACGACCAGTTTTCCGGTGCACTGATAAAATGAATACAGTTTCAGCGTTTCCGTACCCTTTGGAAGGACCAGCGGCGATTGAAAATCATTATACTCAAATGCATAGCTTTCTATTGTCTTCAGATCGGTGTGCAGCTTAATTGTCTGCTTTTTACTGGGACAGAAATAGAGAACGCTGTAATCTTTAGAATAGAGCAGACCATCATAGACGGAAAAATATTTGCTGGAATCAGAAATTGCATATGCCTGAGACGGCTTTTTCAACTTGGTATCCGGTGCTTGCTGCAAATCGGGATGCAGTTCCAGCGTATCCCGGTCATATGGAACACAGATCAGCGTACTGTAATCCTTGGAATATAGAGCCCCATCATAGACTGAAAAAGTTTTATTTTGCGAAGAGATGGTAAACTCCTTTTTAGGGTAGCTTCCCTCATATCGGTTCAGCTCGACTTGTTCGCAATCGGGATGGATTTCAATGGAATCTTTCCCATCCGGCACCACATACAGGATCTTAAAATCCTTGGAATATACAGCGCCATCATACGAAGCAAAATTTGGATTTTCCGGAACAACAATATACTCTTTTGTGGAAGTCAGGCAATAAGGGAAGGTAACATCTTTCCCATAGGTAATGGTGTCTGTCATTTCCGAGATCCAGTTCAGTTCGGCAGGTCTGGTAATGCCGTCACCATACACGACATGCTGATAATAACCCCTGTGATTATACAGTTGGTCGGTTGCGCCCGGGAGCAGCTTCTGTTCAAATACAACCGTTTTGGTCTGATCATCCAGCGTCCAGGTATAGGTATCATTTACCGTTCCCTGATAGGTTGCTGCGTAGACTGGAGCCGAAAACAGTAAACTACCTGTCAGCACCAGCGTACTTCCAAACATCAACATTTTCCTGAACATTTTCATCACTCATACACCCGTCCTTTCAGCCAAAAGCGTGTGGGAAGATCACCCCATTGAATCTGTTACCGTACTTGAAAATCAGCACTACAAAATCATATGTGATTTGACTTCCCTTTACTATAAATACACTTTAGTGACCTGAAAGATTGCAAAATTCTGAAAAAAATAATTGTTTCAACCGTTTTTTGGGAGAACCGTCAACTACCTCAAAATCAATCGAGTAGGAGGCTACCCATTTCCTACTCGACGTCTGCAAGACCTCCCCGGGTAAGAGCAATAACTTTCCTCCCATCTATCTGCCGCATCTACAATACAAAGTTCGGGCAGTATTGGACTTTGTCATGTATGGCAGACTCGTCCGCTTTGCATTGCCTTATATACGGTTTCTGTTCGTCAGACCGGGAGTTTGCCCGGCAGGATTCCTCATCCT
>CALWWT010000103.1 GCA_944385325.1 uncultured Clostridia bacterium
ATTTCCACACTATCTCTGTTCATCTGTCCTGTTTCCAGCATTTCCTTCACTCTTTCTGCCCTTTTTCTTTATTTTACCACATCCAAAAGAAAAAGCCCAGTTTTCACTGGACTTTTTCGACAGACTGAAGTGGTATCATGTTTCGATGTGATACCACTTTTGTTTTGCTATAAAAGCTTTCGAGAGGATTCGAACTCTCTTTCTCTGCCAGATGAAGCACAACGTTTCAGAGAAATCGGGCTGCTCCTTTATAAACAACTGAGGTAAAAGCATCATAATATGAAAAAAGCTAAAAATGGTTGAAACGTCTGAGAAGGTATGTTATACTGATATGCGTTTGCATTTGGAAGTTTTTGGGGAAATGGAGGACTTTGAGGTATGAGTTTATCTAAATCAATGACCAGCGGACCACCGCTCCGACAGATTGTTGCGTTTGCAATTCCAATCATGCTTGGCGGTCTGTTTCAGCTGATCTATTCAATAGTAGACAGCGCAGTTGTCGGGCGGATGATTGGTGTAGAAGCATTTGCTGCGGTTGGTGCTGCGGGAAACCTGAACTGGATGGTTTTCAGTATTATTCTGGGTCTGACCCAGGGGTTCGGAACCGTCATTGCGCAGTATTTCGGAGCAGGGCAGCATCAGAAGGTCAAAAAGAGTTTTGCAATGTCTCTGCTGCTCAGCCTGGGACTGGGGATTGTATTGTCGGTGCTGACTGTGCTGCTTTCTGACCCGGTGCTTCGGCTGCTGCAAACGCCGCAGGATATTTTTGCCGATTCATCAGCGTACATCAAGGTGATTTTCGGTGGACTGTTTATCACCTTCTTTTATAATAACCTCGGTGCGTCGCTCCGGGCGGTTGGAAACAGCCGGACGCCATTTTACGCATTGGTCATCTCTTCGCTGCTCAATGTAGTTTTGGACATCGTATTGATCAAGGTAACGCCGTGGGGCGTAGCAGCTGCGGCGATTGCGACGGTTATTTCTCAGGCGGTATCCTGTATTTATTGTCTGTATTTCATCCGAAAGATCGAGATTTTGCAGCTGGATAGGGAAGACTTTGTTCCAGACCGCAAGATGATGATAGCCCATATCCGGATGGGTGGTCCGATGGGTTTCCGCAACTTTGTAACTGCTTGCGGCGGAACGATCACACAGTTTTATGTCAATGGCTATGGAACAGAATTTATTGCGGGTATTGCAGCAACCAAGCGGATGTACAGCGTCCTGGAACTGGTCAGTACCGGTATGGATGGTGCAATCGCAACCTATGTTGCGCAGAACTTTGGTGCGCAGCGGATGGACAGGATACGCCATGGACTGCGCCAGTCGGCAGTTGTGTTGATATTGGGCGCAGGTCTGATCATGGCGGTCATGTTCCCGTTTGGACGCAATATCATGGGATTGCTGATTTCGGGCGATGCGGCACAGCTGGACCGGGTGTTGTCGATTGCGGTAGAGCAGCTGAATCTGATGCTGGTATTTTTGCCGTTTTTATATATGCTGTATCTGTTCCGGTCATCGCTCCAGGGGATGGACAATGCGTTGTTTCCGATGCTGTCAGGATTTATTGAGCTGGGAACCCGGCTGGTAATCATCTTTACATTGCCCGGATTGATTGGACGCTGGGGTATTTATCTGGGAGAGGTTGTGCCCTGGCTGACAGCGATGATTTTCCTGTGTGTCACATTTTTTATTGTTTACTTCAAGCGCTGCCGGGAAATGCCTGCAAAGACAGAGCAGCATACCGGAAAATAATTGTATTTCAAGCAGCTGTTCTTACCGGGCAGCTGCTGATTTATTTTTTAGACCATAAATCATAATCTGAAAACTGGGTAAAACATCTTGCAATCATATCGATTCAGTATTATACTTTTGTATAGAAACCAAAAATAAAAAGGAAAGGGGTATTCCATTTATGTGCAAAACAATAGTCAGCACGCATACACTGCCTTCTTCTTTTTTCCTGGCCGGCTGCACCGCCCCGGAAGAACCGGGGTTTTTATCCCACGGAAAAGACCAGGTACAAATGAATGAAAGAAGGCTTTGTGCGTATGGGGTTGGCAGAAATAACGGCAGTCTGCCAGTGAATCAGGTCTGCCGCTCATAATGATTGATCTGCCTGTATTTGAGTGCAGGCGTATTTTGGCACAGCCTTCTGTCCGTAACCGAAGGCCTGATCTCTCCAGCAGACTGGATGGGGAGTTTTCGGAAAGCGGGAATCTGCTATAAAGGAAAGAAGGCTTTATACATATGAGTTTATCGAAATCTATGACCAGCGGCTCGCCGCTTAAACACATTGTATCCTTTGCGGTACCGATTGCACTTGGCAGCCTGTTTCAGCTGATCTACTCAATTGTTGACAGTGCTGTAGTTGGACGGCTGATCGGTGTTGACGCTTTTGCGGCGGTCGGTGCGGCTGGAAATATGAACTGGATGGTCGTCAGCGTTATTCTGGGTATTACTCAGGGATTTGGTACGGTAACTGCTCAGCATTTTGGTTCCGGAGATTCGGAGAAAGTTCGGAAAAGTTTTGCAGCTTCGATGGCACTCAGCCTTTTGGCAGGAGTGATCTTGTCGGCAGTGGCGGTTATGATGACCCATCCGCTGCTGGTCATGCTGCAAACGCCGGAGGAGATTTTTACAGATACTGCGCATTATTTACAGGTATTGTTTGGTGGATTGTTTATCACTTTTTTGTATAACAATCTTGGCGCTTCACTGCGCAGCGTCGGCAATAGCCGGACACCGTTTTATGCGCTGATTATCTCATCTATTCTCAATGTGATACTGGACATTCTGCTTGTCAAACTGACCCCATGGGGTGTTGCCGCGGCAGCACTGGCGACGGTTATTTCTCAGGCCGTGTCCTGTATATACTGTCTCTGGTTTATACGGAAGATCGACGTATTCCAGCTCAAAAAAGAGGATTGTATTCCTGAATGGAAGATGCTGTCCGCTCATATTAAGGTCGGCGGCACGATGGGATTCCGCAATCTGGTGACAGATATTGTCGGCATTATTACCCAGTACTATGTAAATGGATATGGTGTTGACTTTATCGCGGCGATTGCGGCAAGTAAGAAAATGTATGGCGTACTGGAACTGGTCAGCTGCGGCATGGAAGGTGCGATTGCGACCTATGTTGCGCAGAACTATGGTGCCCGAAATATGCAGCGTATCCGTAAAGGATTGCGTCAGTCGGCGGTGGTCATGGTGGTAGGCGTCAGCATTATAATAGCCGGTATGTTCCTGTTTGGACGGAATATTATGGGTCTGTTGATAACGGGAGACGCTGAACAGTTGGATAGGGTACTGAACTATGCCTGTGAGCAGTTGAACATCATGCTGATTTTCCTGCCGTTTTTGTATATGCTGTACCTGTTCCGGTCGGCGTTACAGGGGATGGACGGCGTATCGCTTACGATGGTTTCGGGATTTGTGGAGCTGTTTGCCCGACTGATTGTCGTATTTACATTGCCGGGACTGATTGGGCGCTGGGGCGTATATCTGATCGAGGTAAGCTCCTGGCCGGCAGCTATGCTGTTTTTGTGCATTTCCTTTTTGGTTATTTATCGAAAACGGTACATGGCATTTTCTCCAGAAACAAAGAAATGACCGCCCCCCCGATAACTGGCTGGAAATAGTTATTTACGAAAAAATACCCCAAAGCGGCAGATCTGCTTGCCGGCTTTGGGGTATCGCATATTATGGAAGAATTATTCAAGACCGAGGCTCTTTGCGTATTCCGAATATTCTTCGTACCATTCGTTGTACTGACTGGTTTCGCTCAATTCCTCGATAACCTTATTGACAACTTCAATCAGTTCGGTTTCACCTTTGGGAGCGCCAACGCGGGTTCCCTCATATTCTTCCGAGACAGGGAAGTCGATCGCGTCCGGAATAGTTGTCAGCCCGTCATTTGCCGCTGCGTAAAGGCTGCCGTTAACAAGAGCACAAACACAAGCATCTGCTTTATCTTCCGACACCATCAGATAGCCGTCGGTTGTTGCAGAGACATACATGAGTTCTCCCAGCTCGCTGACATCCATAGCATCCTTGATCAGCTGCTCCTGTAAGGAACCGGACTGGCAAACGACCTTTTTGCCTTTGAGGTCATCCAGCGATTTGATGGAAGCTGCATCTTCTTCACGGACGAGGACTGTGTACAGTGAGTCTTCGGAATAGTGGTAACCAATACTCATTTCAAGGCTTTCGGCACGGGCAGGGGTCCATGCAAGAGCCGAGATGGCAAGGTCATGCTTGCCGGTCGTAATGGAAGCAAGTACGGCAGAAAATTCAAGAGGGACGATTCTCAGTTCAACGCCGATCTCATCAGCAATTGCTTTTGCCAGTTCGATATCAGAACCGACGTACTGTTCGTCGCCTTCTTTGGTAGGGTCGATAAACTCATTGGGTGCAAAATAGGGTTCGGTTGCGACTTCGATATAACCGCGCTGTTTAATTGCCTCCAGACGATTTGCGGTCTGAACATCGCCGCCGCTGGCAGAACAGCTGGCGAGAGCGGAGGCAAAGGTGAAAGCGGAGAGAACGAGAGCGGCAAATTTACGGGTATTTTTCATATCAAGCATCCTTTCGGGTGTAGTTCTTTATTTTATTAGCATGATAAAGTGATATCAATTGAAAACAATATAATAATATCAGATAAAAATCTCTTTGTCAAGCATAATTTTCCAATTTTATCAGGGAATATTGATTTGCTGAACCGGAATGTAACTAAGAAGCAAGTTGTATGTATACAAAGGACACATGTATGCATGAACACAAGATATTGCAAAAAAAACGCCTAGATTGAGAAAATATGCGAAATGCGGTTGCAACCGGCAGACAGTTTTGGTATAATAAAAACAATTACCCGCATATTGGGAATTTTCATCCGGGAAAGGAAGAACCAGAAATGCCCATTAATATACCCGATACATTGCCGGCAAATTCCCAACTGCGCCGGGAAAACATCTTTGTTATGAATGAGGAGCGGGCATCCCATCAGGATATCCGTCCGCTGAAGATCGCTATCCTCAATCTGATGCCCAAAAAGATTGAAACTGAAACGCAGCTGCTCCGGGTACTTTCCAATTCGCCATTGCAGGTAGACGTCGAACTGATTCAGACAGAAACCCATCGTTCCCGCAATACTTCAGAGGAGCATCTGTTCAAGTTTTACAAGACCATCCGGGATATCGAAAACGAGTATTTTGACGGAATGATTATCACCGGAGCACCGGTCGAGCAGATGCCATTTGAAGAGGTAGACTACTGGCCGGAGCTGTGCCATATATTTGAATGGTCCAAGACACATGTCTATTCCACTTTCCATATCTGTTGGGGCGCTCAGGCAGGTTTGTATTACCATTACGGCGTGCCGAAGTATGATCTGCCAAGAAAGATGTTTGGGGTATTTCCGCATCATGTATTGCAGCCATTTCATCCGCTGCTGCGCGGGTTTGACGAGGAATTTTACGTTCCGCATTCCCGGCACACCGAATGCCGCAGGGAAGATATCCTTGCAACCGGCAAGCTGGAGATTCTGACCGAGTCACCGATTGCAGGCGTGCATATTGCGTCGTCGTTTGACGGTCGGCAGTTTTTTGTCACCGGACACAGTGAATATGACCGCGGTACGCTGGCAGCTGAGTATTTCCGTGATCTGGATAAGGGATTACCGATTGATCTGCCGTACCATTATTTTGACGGCGACAATCCGGAGAATGAACCGAAGTTTATCTGGCGTGCGCACGCAAATCTTTTGTATGTCAACTGGCTGAATTATTTTGTTTATCAGCAGACACCGTATGACCTGAAGATGCTGGATGAATCTGTTTAACAAAAAAGACTTGATTATTTTGTCAGAATGGGTATAATAATAGAGGAAGATCGTTTCCTCACTTTGAAAGGAGTCCCAATATGACCATTACGAAAGATATGACCATTGGCGCGATTCTCGACTTTGATCCTTCTACCGCTACCTTCTTTATGCAGATGGGTATGCACTGCCTGGGCTGTCCTGCTTCCAGAGGCGAATCGGTTGAGGACGCCTGTGCTGTTCATGGTGTTTCGGTAGACGAGCTGCTGGAAAAGCTGAATGCGCATGTTGCCGGCAAATAAATGACGGCAGATTAACTGCTCAGAAAAATTGGGCTGACCGAAAGGTTATGCCCTTTTTTCATGTATGCAAAAAATGTAAATAAAGGAGGAAACTGGATTGATACAGCTGGACAGAAGGCTTGCGCGGATGGCGGAACTGATGACGCCGGGAGGAATAGGGATCGATGTCGGAGCCGATCACGGATACCTTTCAGTCAGCCTGGTTGCGTCCGGGAAAGCAAAGCGGATGCTGGCGACGGATATCCGGCCGGGACCGCTGTCGTCGGCAGAACGCTGTATCCGGGAGAACGGATTGCAGGACAGAATCGGCACCATGCTGACAGACGGGCTAAATGGTGTACCGCTTGAGGGTGCAACGGATATTCTGATCGGCGGAATGGGCGGACTGCTGATTGCTGAGATTTTGCAGGCGCGTCTGCCGGAACTGAAAGGGTTCAACCTGGTTTTGCAGCCGATGACACAGGCAGGTGCATTGCGTCAGTGGCTGTGTGAAAACGGATTTGAGATTGTCTGCGAACGGTGTGCGGTCGCGGCGTCAAAAGCCTATTCGATTATCAATGCCCGGTATGATGGTGTGAAAAGGGAATGTGACCCGTTTTTTGCGCTGGTAGGAAAGGCTGCGGAAGATGATTCAGAGGATGCAGGCGTTTATCTGCAAACGCTGCTTTCACGGGAACAGAAGGCGCTTTGCGGTCTGATGAACGCGGCAAGTCCCGATAAAAAAAAGATTGCCCATAGCCGAGAGTTGGCTGATAAACTGCGAAAACTATTGGAGCGGCGTGCTCCGGAGCTCGCTCCGTAAAGAAGGGAGTGCCTTAATTTATGACGACAGTAGGAGATATCCGCCGGGTAATTGACCGTGTGGCGCCGTTTGACAGCTGTGAAAGCTTTGATAATGTCGGCGTGCTGATTGGCGGAGAAGATATCCCGGTCAGCCGGTGTCTGGTGACATTGGACGTTACAAGGGCGACAGTTGAGGAAGCGGTCGAAAAGGGATGTGAAATGATACTTTCCCATCATCCGGTGATTTTCCATCCGATGAAGCAGATCCCGTTTGACTCGGTGCAGGGGATGCTGGCAGCAAACAAAATCGCAGTTGTGTCTGCCCATACCAATTTTGACAAGGCGCCGGGCGGACTGAACCAGTCGCTTGCGCAGCTTCTGGGACTGGAGGATTTTGCTCCATTGCCGGAAGATACCTGTGCGGCGACAGCGGTACTTCCGGGCGGAGCACCGGCAGAGATGGAAGCGGTGGTACAGCATGTCGCAAAGGCGCTTGACCTTCAGGGAATGCGGTATTATGATGCAGGAAAACCGGTACACAAAGTTATACTCTGCTGTGGCGGCGGAGGAAGTTTTGTACATGAGGCTATCCGGTTGGGAGCCGACCTGGTTATATCCGGCGACTTCAAGCACGATCAGGTCATTGACGCGATGAATGCAGGAATTAGCTGTATCGATGCCGGGCATTTTGAGACAGAGCGTCATTTTGTACCGATGTGCTGTCAATGGCTTTCAGAGGAACTGAAAGAGGTATCCTTTATTCCTTCGGAAAATGTCAGACCGGGTTTCGTATTCCGGACATTTAAATAATTGAACGGATGGATAGATATTTTGCTGCCCAGTATCAGATTTTAGGCAAATATCCGATTTGTATGCTCTTTTTTGTAAACAACTTGAAAAAAGATTCAAAACTTGGTATGATGATATTCTGGGAATGAAATTTTTCCCACAAATACTGTCATATTTAAAAGGAGCGTGCAAGTATGTCTGACAAAGAAACCTCTGTCAGTACCGAGAACATCTACCGGCTGGACGGCCGCGTACCTCTCGGGAAAGCCATCCTGCTGGGACTTCAGCATGTGCTGGCAATGTTTGCCGGAAACCTGACACCGATTATTCTGATTGCGGGTGCCTGTTCACTGGGCGATTTGCAGGTATCGATCCTGCAAAATGCAATGCTGGTAGCCGGTCTGGTTACATTGGTTCAGCTGTTCACCATCGGACCGATCGGTGCCAAGCTTCCGATCGTCATGGGCACCAGTTCCGGATTTATCGGTATCTGCAACAATATCGTTGCAATGACCGGCGGTGGAATTGTTTCGTATGGAGCGCTGATGGGCGCATGTCTGGTTGGCGGTCTGTTTGAAACGGTTCTGGGCTTTTTCCTCAAACCGCTGCGCAGATTTTTCCCGGCGGTCGTAACCGGTACTGTTGTTCTGGCGATCGGTCTTTCTCTGATTTCAGTCGGCATCAATTCTTTTGCCGGCGGGTCGGGAGTCGGAGACTTTGGTTCGCTGCCAAACCTCTTTGTCGGAGCGGTCGTTTTGGTGACGATTGTTGTCTGCAAGCACTTTACCAAAGGCATTACCAGTAATTCTGCCATTCTGATCGGTGTTGTCGTCGGATACATTGTCTGCGGCATCATGATGCTGATTCTGCCCAATACCTATATCGGCGCCGACGGCGTTGAAAAGACCTGTTCCTGGGTCCTCGACTGGGATAAGGTGGCACAGGCGAGCTGGTTCTCGCTGCCGCAGATTCTGCCGGTCAAACCGACCTTTAGTCTGAATACCATTATCCCGATGTGCATTATGTTTATTGTAACGGCAGTTGAAACAGTCCGCGATACCTCCGGGATCACCGAAGGTGGTCTTGGAAGAGAAGAGACTGACCGTGAGCTTTCCGGCGCGGTTCTCTGTGCCGGTCTGCGATCTTCTTTTGCAGCACTGTTCGGCGTACTGCCCAACACCTCTTTCTCTCAGAATGTCGGTCTGATCACGATGACCAAGGTTGTCAACCGTTACTGCATTGCCATGGGTGCAATTTTCCTGGTATTCTGCGGACTGTTCCCGAAACTGGCTGCACTGGTTTCGATCATGCCTCAGTCGGTCCTGGGCGGAGCGGCGGTCATGATGTTTGCGTCGATCGTCATGTCCGGTATCCAGCTGATTACCAAGGACAAGATGACTGCCCGTACGATCACCATCGTATCGGTTGCGATTGGTCTGGGTTATGGTCTGGGCAGCAGCGCAAGTGCACTGGCGTTCATGCCGCTGACCATCCAGTATATCTTTGGCGGTTCCGGTATTGTACCGGCTGCACTGGTTGCAATGATCATGAACGTTGCGATCCCGAAAGACCACGAAGGTGCTGCTCCGAAAGAAGCATAATATTGGAAAAGCCGCTGCCTGTATTTCGGGCGGCGGCTTTTTGATATGCTGATTAAAGGGAGATACGGCGAATCTGCCATATCTCCCTTTTTGCAGCTTTACCAGTGATTATTTAATGAAAGCACCGAAAGCGCGGTACATTTCGTATACATCCAGCTTGGAGGTGACTTCAAACGGAGCGTGCATACTCAGTACCGGAACGCCGATATCGATGGTATCGACATCCAGTTCTGCGATATAAGCAGCAACGGTTCCGCCGCCGCCGAGGTCAACACGTCCCAGCTCAGAGGTCTGCCAGACAATGTTTGCATCGTCGAGAGTTTTTCTGACCTCAGCCATGAATTCAGCCGAAGCGTCGTTGGAACCGCCTTTGCCTCTGGAACCGGTGAACTTCATGATGACCGGACCGTAGTTGAGGTAGGCTGCGTTCAGCTTTTCATGTGCGTCAGCAAAAGTGGGGTCAACAGCCGCGCCGACGTCAGCCGACAGGCACTTGGAAGCCGACAGGATGGTGTGACCAGCGACACCGTAAGGAGCGCCGATGTTGTCGAAGAAATAACGCAGGAAAGCACCCTTCATACCGGTAGCGCCGCAGCTGCCGATTTCTTCCTTGTCAGCCAGCAGGACAACCTGCGTAGCAGCAGGCACATCCTCATGGTCGAGCAGCGCACGGAGTGCAGGGAAGGAGCAGACGCGGTCATCCTGACCATAAGCGCCGATCATGCTGCGGTCAAAGCCGATATCACGGGCTTTGAAAGCAGGGACGATCTCCAGTTCAGCCGACAGGAAGTCCGCTTCGGTGATGCCGTATTTTTCAAACAGGATATTGGCAATATTCAGTTTGACACGGTCACTCTTTTCATCGGTGCGGAACGGACGGGAGCCGATCAGGATGTTGAGTTCTTCGCCCTTGATGATTTCGCCTGCGGGACGTTTCATCTGTTCAGCAGCCAGATGCGGCAGCAGATCGGTAACGCAGAAAACAGGATCAGACTCATCCTCACCGATTGCAACGGTTACGACCGACAGATCGCGGCGGATGATCACGCCATGCAGTGCAAGCGGGATAGCGGTCCACTGATATTTTTTGATACCACCGTAGTAATGGGTTTTGAGCATTGCCAACTCTTTATCCTCGTACAGCGGGACCTGCTTGATATCCAGACGGGGAGAATCGATGTGCGCAGCCATGATCAGCGCGCCTTTTTCCAGCGGGTCGGAACCGATACGGCAGACGACCAGCGATTTGCCGCGGTTGTTGAGGTATACCTTATCGCCGGGATTGAGCTTGGCCGACGGGTCATAGGGAACATAACCTTTAGCTTCCGCCAGGCGGACAGCCTCGGTTACACACTCACGTTCGGTTTTGCCGGCATCCAGATATGCCTTATAATCATTGCAAAAGCTGTCTGCATCTGCCAGCTCCTGTTCGGTGCGGGTCAGGCAGCCATTTTCTTTCTGGAAAAACAGCTTGTTTTTCAGTTCCTGTACAGAATCCATTCTGAACAA
>CALWWT010000104.1 GCA_944385325.1 uncultured Clostridia bacterium
CTGTTCTATCCGGCTTCTTCCGAAAAAGCTCTCGCTCCATCCCGTTTTCTGTCCTCTTTTCTTAATCCGCCGGCAGAAGATGAACCGACCCAAGGTAAAACAAAAACCGGTTTTGTGCCCGGCGAAAGGATTATCCATCGGCAGTTCGGTGAAGGATGCATTACCGCAATCAGCGGCGATATTATGACCATCAATTTTGTCAACGGTAAAAACCGCAGTCTCTCGATTGGTCTTTGCCTGCGAAAAAAACTGATTATTTTCGGCAATCGGGCTGAAAATTCAAATTCTCTCGGATAAACAGACGGTATTTTTGGTTCAGCTGAACAGGCAAGCTGCATTTCCCGTTATTTTTACCAGTTCAGACAGGTTTCGGAGTGAATAGTTTGGAAGGTATTGTTTTGCAGGAGATGCAAAAATAACTTGCAAAAATTTCAAAATTGGTGTATGATAAATACGCACGAAAAATTTGGAAGGTGCTATTGCGCTTAACGCACCAAGGTCAGGTCGCCTGACCGGGAGATTGATGGAGGTTTGGCTTTTATGACGAGTTATAAAGAAATGTCCAAGGACCAGCTGCTGGAACAGTCGGCTGCTTTGAAAAAGGAATATGATGAATATAAGGCACTGGGTCTTAAACTGGATATGTCCCGCGGCAAGCCCAGCCCTGAACAGCTTGACCTTTCGATGGGTATGCTGGATGTCCTCAAAAGCACCGACTCGATGATCCTCGAAAATGGCATGGACGCCCGCAACTACGGTCAGTTGGAAGGTATCCCGGAAGCTCGCCGTCTGTTTGCTGAAATCATGGGCATTCATGAGGACGAAGTCTTTATCTGCGGCAACTCTTCGCTGAATATGATGTACGATACTGTTGCGCGCGCAATGGTATTCGGCTTCCCTGGCGGCGAAAAACCCTGGGGTCAGCAGAAAAAGCTGAAATTTCTTTGCCCGGTTCCCGGTTATGACCGCCACTTCGGCATCTGCGAAGTCTTCGGCATCCAGATGATCAACGTTCCGATGACTCCCGAAGGACCGGATATGACACTGGTCGAAAGCTGGGTCAACAACGACGATACCGTCAAGGGCATCTGGTGCGTTCCTCAGTACGCGAACCCCGATGGTACCACCTATTCTGACGAGACTGTCCGCCGTTTTGCAAACCTGAAACCTGCTGCCGGTGACTTCAGAATCTTCTGGGATAACGCTTACTGTGTCCACCATCTGGACGACGATCATCCGCACCTTCTCAACCTGATGGACGAATGTAAGAAGGTCGGCAGTGAAGATATGGTCGTTATGTTCTGCTCGACCTCCAAGATTTCCTTCTCGGGTGCAGGCGTTGCCGCAATCGGATGCAGCAAAACCAATATGGACCACTTAAAAGCAAAAGTCGCAATGCAGACCATCAGCTTTGATAAGCTCAACCAGCTGCGCCACGTCCGCTTCTTCAAGAATAAAGCTGGTGTTGAAGCGCATATGCTTAAACACCGCGCTCTCCTGAAACCTCGTTTTGATGCGGTTATCCGTACCTTCCATGAAGAGATGGACGGCGCCGGTATCGCTGTATGGACCGAACCCAAGGGTGGATACTTCATCTCGGTCGATGTCATGGACGGCTGCGCTGCAAGAGTTATCGAGCTGTGCAAGGAAGCAGGCGTCACTCTGACCGGTGCAGGATGTGCTTATCCTTACCACAAGGACCCGCGTGACCGTAACATCCGTATCGCTCCTTCCTATCCTTCCATTGAGGAACTGGAAAAAGCAGCAAAGATCTTCACCCTCTGCTGCAAGCTGGCGGCCGTCGAAAAGCTGCTCGCTGCAAACTGATTTCTGATTCACATCTAACCTCCACTATACACACAAAAAATCTCCCTGCCGCAGTCCTGGCAGGGAGATTTTTTGATACACCCTGAAAGAAAAAAGCAGTTTCTTACCTCTCAGAAATTATACAGATTTAGGGTGTATGAAAATTCACAGAATACTCTCTTTACAACTCCCTCAAATGATTGCATTATAAGAAAAAATGTGATAAAATATAAAGAAACATCCGCCTTTTTTATTGATAAGGATGCCGATGAAAACCGCCCCGCGGCGACAGAAAGGAATACGTTTATGCGGAATACTTACGAAAGTCCCTTTGGCGCGCGCTATGCGTCGGGGGAAATGCAGTACCTTTTCTCCCAGGATAAGAAATTCAAGACCTGGCGTCTTTTGTGGATTGCTCTGGCAAAAGCTGAGCACCAGCTGGGGCTGCCGATTACCCAGGAACAGATCGACGAACTGATCGCCCATAAGGACGATATCAACTACGAAGAAGCTGAAGCAAGAGAAAAGCTCGTCCGTCATGACGTTATGAGCCATGTTTACGCTTACGGTCTTCAGTGCCCGAATGCTAAAGGCATTATCCATCTGGGCGCTACCTCCTGCTATGTCGGCGATAATACCGATGTTGTCATCATGCGTGACGCTTTGCAGGTGGTCAGAAGAAAGATTATCAACGTTCTTGCAAACCTCGCAAAATTTGCAGATCAGTATAAATCGCTCCCCTGCCTTGCTTATACCCATCTTCAGCCCGCTCAGCTGACTACCGTCGGCAAACGCGCTACCCTTTGGATGAATGAGCTGCTGTACGATCTGGATGAGATCGACTACCGGATTAAAAACCTGAAGCTCCTCGGTTCCAAGGGTACTACCGGCACGCAGGCTTCGTTTATGGAGCTGTTTGAGGGCGATACCGACAAAATCAAAAAGATGGACGAGATCATCTGCGCGGAAATGGGATTTGACGGCGTTGTTCCGGTTTCCGGTCAGACCTATTCCAGAAAAATCGATGCCGCTATCCTCGCAACGCTTGCTGGTGTCGCAGAATCCGCTTCCAAGTTCGCAACCGACCTGCGTCTTTTGCAGAACTTCAAGGAGATGGAAGAACCTTTCGAGAAAAATCAGATCGGTTCCTCTGCTATGCCCTATAAACGCAACCCAATGCGCAGTGAGAGAATCTGTTCGCTGGCAAGATACGTTATCGTCGACATGATGAACCCGGCGTTCACCACCGCTACCCAGTGGTTTGAGCGTACGCTGGACGACTCCGCAAACAAGCGCATTGCCGTTGCGGAAGGCTTCCTTGCAGTTGACGGTATTCTTGATATCATGCTCAACGTCACCGCAGATCTGGTTGTATACCCGAAGGTTATCACCGCTCGCGTTATGAAAGAACTGCCCTTTATGGCAACCGAAAATATCATGATGCAGGCTGTTAAAAAAGGCGGCGACCGTCAGCAGCTGCATGAAAAACTGCGTGTTCATTCTCAGGCTGCCGCAAGAGTCGTCAAGGAAGAAGGCGGCGAAAATGACCTGATTGACCGCGTTTGTGCAGACCCGTCCTTCGGTCTGACCAAAGAGGAAATCCTCGCCGAAATGCAGCCGATTGACTTCGTCGGCCGTGCACCTTTGCAGGTTGACGAGTTCCTCGGTAACCTCGTCAAGCCGATTCTCGAAGCAAACAGCGATCTGCTCGGTGAAACCGCTGACCTGAAAGTATAATTGACCGCTTCACAGCTGTATTAAAGCTGAGGAAAACCATAGCCGGGTGGTTGGAAATCCATCTGCCCGGCTCAAAATCGGAGGTGTCCTTTACATGATAAAACTGACCCCACACGGCGTTTACCTGCTCCAGGGTGAAAAAATCGTCCCGGCAGATGAATACACTTCGACCGTCTCTTCTCCGCTCTCCCCTGATATGGCACGGGAACATACCATCGCCTACCAGATCATGCGCGCGCATGACCGCTGCGGCGGAAAGAAAATGCGGCTGAAATTTGACGCGCTGATGTCTCACGATATCACCTATGTCGGCATCATCCAGACGGCAAGAGCCAGCGGACTTACCGAGTTCCCGATTCCCTACGCAATGACCAACTGCCATAACTCGCTGTGTGCGGTCGGTGGTACCATCAATGAGGACGACCATGTTTTCGGTCTTTCTGCGGCCAAAAAATACGGTGGTATCTATGTCCCGGTCAACCAGTCGGTTATCCATCAGTATGCCCGTGAAGAGATGGCGGCCTGCGGCAATATGATCCTCGGGTCTGACTCCCATACCCGTTACGGTGCAATCGGCAACATGGGTGTTGGTGAGGGCGGTCCCGAGCTGGTCAAGCAGCTGCTTTCCAATACTTACGATATTGATTCGCCCGAAGTGGTGCTGGTCTATCTGACCGGCAAACCGCGTCACGGCGTTGGCCCGCATGACGTCGCCATTGCACTCTGCGGCGCCGTATTCAAACAGGGCTTTGTCACCAACCGGATTCTTGAGTTTGTCGGTCCTGGCGTTGCGGGCCTCTCCAACGATTTCCGTCTGGGCATCGACGTCATGACGACTGAGACTGCCTGCCTGTCTTCCATCTGGCAGACAGATGAAACTACCCGTCAGTTCTATCAGCTGCACGGTCATCCCGAACGTTACCGCAAGCTTTACCCGGGTGAGGTCGCATACTACGACCGGATGATCGAGATTGACCTGTCGACCGTTGAACCGATGATCGCGCTGCCGTTCCATCCGTCCAACGCTTACACCATTCGCGAGCTGCAGGAAAATCCCTATGAGATCCTGGCAGCTGTCGAAGCGGAAGCAAAGGAAAAATTCGGCGACAAGGTTTCGCTCCATCTGACCGACAAGATTGTTGATGGCAAGGTCTGCGTCGATCAGGGCGTTATCGCCGGATGTGCTGGAGGCTTGTACGAAAACCTCGTCGAAGCAGCTGCAATCCTGGAAGGCAAATCGACCGGCAACGGCTATTTTGCACTGAATGTCTACCCTGCTTCGGTACCGGTCAGCATGGCGGTTACCAGAAACGGCGTTGCGGCTGACCTGCTGGAAGCCGGCTGCATCATGAAGACTGCATTCTGCGGTCCCTGCTTCGGTGCAGGCGACGTTCCTTCCAATACCGGTCTGTCTATTCGTCATACTACCCGTAACTTTCCCAACCGTGAAGGCTCCAAGCCGGGTCAGGGTCAGCTGTCGGCAGTTGCACTGATGGATGCACGTTCGATTGCGGCAACGGCTGCAAATGGCGGTATTCTGACCAGCGCAGCAGATGTCGATTATGAAGTACCCGATCTGCCCTACAACTACGACCGTGAAATCTACGCAAAACGCTGCTACTACGGCTTCGGCAAGGCTGACCCGAGTGCAGAACTGCGGCTGGGTCCGAATATCACCGACTGGCCGAAGTTTGATAAATTGCAGGATAACCTGCTGATTCAGCTGGCTGCGGTCATCAAAGACCCGGTTACCACGACCGACGAGCTGATTCCCTCGGGTGAAACTTCCTCTTATCGTTCTAACCCGCTCAAGCTCTCCGAGTTTGCACTCTCCCGCCGTGTTCCGGATTATGTACCGCGTTCCAAAGCTGTACAGGCTGATGCCGCTGCAATCAAGGAAGGTAAGATTGCCGACAACCTGAAAATGGTTATGCAAGCGCTCGGTCTGGAAACAGATGTTTTGCAGCATACCAGCTATGGTTCCGGCGTATTCGCCTGCCGTCCCGGCGACGGAAGCGCAAGAGAACAGGCTGCATCCTGCCAGCGCGTTCTGGGCGGCGGCGCAAACATCGCCTACAGCTATGCAACCAAGCGCTACCGCTCCAACTGCATCAACTGGGGTATCGTTCCGTTCACGATTGATGAATCCGAGCCGTTTGAATATGAAAGCGGCGATTTCCTCTATGTCGAGGGTATCCGCGATGCAATCCGCGACGGCGTCGAGACAATGACCGGTAAGATGGTCAAAGCTGACGGCAGTGTGAAGGATATCACGCTGCATGTCAATGGCTTAACCGACGATGAAAAGACCATTATCCTGGAAGGCTGCCTGATGAACTATTACGCAGCTGGTTATGGCAAAGACTGATTGAGTAAATACATCCGTCTGCTGCAATGTTTCGGCAGACGGGTGCGGTAAAAAGATAAACCGGATGCACCCTGCAATCAAAGAAGAAGGGATTGACGATTATGGCTAAAATTCAGATGAAAACACCGCTGGTCGAAATGGACGGAGATGAGATGACCAGAGTAATCTGGAAACTCATCAAGGAAAAACTCATCCTCCCGTTCGTTGACCTGAAAACCGAATATTACGACCTCGGTCTGGAATACCGCAATGAAACCAACGACCAGGTTACCATCGACTCTGCCCTTGCAACCAAAAAGTACGGCGTTGCTGTTAAGTGTGCCACCATCACACCGAATGCTGCCCGTATGGAGGAATATAACCTTAAGGAAATGTGGAAATCTCCCAACGGCACCATCCGTGCCATGCTGGACGGCACCGTTTTCCGCGGGCCCATCATGGTCAAGGGTCTGGTTCCCTACATCCCCAGCTGGAAAAAGCCGATTACCATTGCAAGACACGCTTACGGTGATATCTACAAAAATACCGAACTGCGTGTTCCCGAGGGCAGCCGCGCTGAACTGGTTGTGACTGCTCCCGACGGCGCTGAAACACGCGCCACTGTCTTCGATTTCAAGGACAGCGCCGGTATTGTCCAGGGTATCCACAATGTCGATTCCTCGATTGAATCCTTTGCACGCGCCTGCCTGAGTTATGGTCTGGACACCCACCAGGACGTATGGTTTGCAACCAAGGACACCATCTCCAAGACCTATGACCACCACTTCAAGGATATCTTTGCTGAGATTTACGAGAAGGAATATGCCGACAAGTTTAAAGAGGCGGGAATCGAGTATTTCTATACCCTGATCGACGACGCGGTTGCCCGTGTTATCCGTTCGGAAGGCGGCTATATCTGGGCATGCAAGAACTACGACGGCGACGTCATGTCGGACATGGTCGCGACGGCTTACGGTTCGCTGGCGATGATGACCTCGGTGCTGGTATCTCCCGATGGCGTTTATGAATATGAGGCTGCTCATGGCACCGTTCAGCGCCATTACTACAAATACCTCAAGGGTGAACCCACCTCCACCAACTCGGTCGCAACAATCTTTGCATGGTCGGGCGCTCTGCGCAAACGCGGTGAGCTGGATAAACTGCCGGAACTGGTGCGGTTTGCCAATCTGCTGGAAAAAGCCACCATCGACACCATCGAAGACGGCGTCATGACCGGTGACCTTTATATCTCCTCTCAGCTGGAAAACAAGGTCAAGGTCGGTACTGCTGAATTCTTGACGGTCGTTGCAAACAAGCTGGCTGTTTTGCTGTAACAATTGGAATATTTTGATGGATAGCCGCGGCAAACTGGGTTTTGCTGCGGCTGTTTTGTTGGATAAAAGATGTCTGTCCCAACAAATTCACCAAATTAAATTGACATTTGGTATGCAGCATGATAAAATAATAACGTAAATATGTTTGCTGTTCGGTTATTCAATATTGTATCTGATTTTAGGAGGTTTTTTTCATGCCCAAAAGCAACGTTTCCGCGTCCGTTATCCGAAGACTGCCAAGATACTACCGCTTTCTGCGTGAACTTGCGGATGCGGGCGTCGAACGGATTTCCTCAGGTGACCTCGCGCGGAGAATGGGTCTGACCGCTTCTCAGATCCGGCAGGACCTTAACTGCTTTGGAGGGTTTGGTCAGCAGGGCTATGGATATAACGTCCGCTCACTGCATGAAGAGGTCGGGCATATTTTGGGGCTTGGCAAACACCGCAAAGCCATCCTGATCGGCGCTGGCAACCTCGGAAGAGCGATCGCACAGCACATGGACTTTACTTCCCGTGGATTTGAGCTGGTCGGAATTTTCGACGCCAACCCAGAATTGATCGGACGGGAAATTGCTGGCGTACCGGTGCAAAATATCCAGGCGCTTTACGACTTTTGTTCCCGTAAAGTCCCGACGGTCGCCATCCTGTGTATCCCAAAGGAAGCGGCGATGAAACTGGCAAGGGAACTGGTCGGGATGGGCATTAAGGGGTTCTGGAACTTCTCCCATTATGATCTTGCGCTGGACTTTAAAGGAATTGTCGTTGAAAACGTTCATCTGGGCGATTCGCTGTCTATCCTTTGCTACCACCTCGGTGAAATGGAACGGAACCAGCCGTAAACCCGCTTTGAATCATGATTGCAGAAAACGACCGGAAAGTGGGGAGCATCCCCGCCTTCCGGTCGTTTTTTCTGTCTATTTTCAGCTTAACAGTAAAATTATAAGAAATACCACCACAAGTATCAGCAGTGCCGACAGATGAAGCAAGCGTTTCCATCTGCCTGTCTCACCATATTTTCTGGATAAAAGCGCATATCCGGCTGAGAGTGCCGCAAACAGTACCGCCGCAAAGACATTGAATCCAATAACCGCTGATGGCCGCCCATCAGCCATGTTGACTACCGCCGCAATCAGCCATATTCCCGATAAGATCAGATAGACCAGCCATTGTTTCATGACACAGCCTCCTTTGACCATTGTTTCTGTCCGTAATTACCCTTTTTTTAGCCGTGTCAGCAACTTTGCAGCCTCGGCAAAGCCGAACCCACCTTCCCCTTCGGTCACAAATGCTGGCAGATGGGAAAGGCTTTCGGCAAACGGACGGATATTCGCGACACCGACTGTCAGCGGAAAACGTGCAAACATCGGCTCATCGTTCGGTGAATCGCCAAAAAAGAGTACCTTATCTTCCAGCCGGTCTTCCCCCAGCTGCTGCCGCAGGAAAAGCTCTGCCATCCCGACTTTGGTATAATCGCCAAACCAGATGTTGACATGAATCGAACTGACCTTTGCCACCGCGCCGAAACGTTCAGCAATCGCCCGGATCTCCTCCGCCGCTTCCAGTCCAAGATGCACATCTTCATTAAAATCAATCGCCAGGTCACAGATACGGTAAGACTGGTCTTTGGATACGCGGCAGCCGGGTACCTCTTTCAGACAGGCTTCCTTAATTTCGTTCAGCTTTTCGCTCAGCCGCTCTTTCGGAACTGCCGGATGGAAAAAACGCTTTTTAGTATCACCTTCAAAATAATCAACAAACGCACCGTTCTCTCCGATCACCGCGTCCACCGGCCACTGACGCAGGATCATATCGCACCATCCTGCCGGACGACCGGTCACCGGTATGACTTTAAATCCGGCACGGGACAGTTCCCAGAGAGCCGCATAGCTTTCAGGAAGCAGTTTTCCGTCATTGGTGATGGTATCGTCGATATCGTGCAGGATATAGCGCAGCTGCTTAAGGTCGGATGCAGTGATTGCTGAAATGGGCTTCATAAAGTAAGATCACCTTTATTCTCAAAAATTGCAGTAGTTTCTGCTGACATTATACCATTTTTTTCGCCCGGTGGAAAGCACCTGTATAAAAATAAAAACAGGCGGACATATGAACTGCACCCCATTTGTTAGACAAGTATGGTATAATACTTGTATTAGGAAATGGGGTGTTTTTCTATGCCAAAAAGAAGACCGAATAAACGATACACAGGGGAGTTCAAGCAGATGGT
>CALWWT010000105.1 GCA_944385325.1 uncultured Clostridia bacterium
CCGGATTCGATATAAGTCGGGAAAGAAGAGGAGAAGACCGGCATCATATCCAGAGGTTCGCCTGCTGCAAGAGAGGTGGAGATGGTAGAGTTGTAGGCACCGAAAGTCATCGGCATCATATCGATGTTCATATTCAGTTCCTGCAAAGTCAGCTCATTTGCAATCTCATTGATTTTGGACTGGTTGGAACCTTCTGCAGCAACCAGGTACATAAAATGAACCAGATAAGGCTCTTCGTCAGAGGTCGCAGAACCTGCGTCGGCGGTGGAGTTACCGGAAGAACTGCCGGAATCACCAGAATTACCGGTGCTGTCATTATTTCCGCAGCCAGCAAGAGAAATTGTGCAGAGGGCAGCCAGCAGGGTACAGAGGATTTTTTTGTACATGATGGTCATCCTTTCATTTGTCAGATCGGGAAGCAAAGGTTGCTTTAAAAACTGACATTATTTTATCACGGAAAATCCATATTTTCGTGCTATATTTTATCTAAAACGTTCTACAAATTATCTTTTTGCAATATTCAAGAAAAACGTTGTACTTGCAGGAGGTGTCTATGCAGGAAATATATTATGAACAGGTGCAGTATTCCGAATCCGGAGCAGATGACCTGGCAATGATTGTCTGTTACGACCTTGCCGGTTACCAGAGCAGGACACGTCCGCACTGGCACAGCGCGGTAGAAATGGCGCTGGTACTGGAGAATCCGCTGGTTGTAATAGAAGGCGGCGTCTGCCGGGAAGTGGAAGAAGGAGATTTATCGCTGATCAACAGCGATGTTGTACATACAACAAACGGGAAGTATCACGACCGTCAGTCCCGCGGATTGGTTGTACTGCTGTCAGCGGAGATGCTCAAAACAGCTTGTCCCAATTTTGACAAGTATCTGTTATCCGTGCCGGAAAGCGGAGAAGTTCGGATGCAGCTGATAGGGATACTTACGGAAATATATGATGCAAAACGGCATCCCAAGCCGTTTGATCAGGCACTGATCAATTCACTGCTGTGGAAGCTGGTCTGGGTTTTACTGGATAACTGCCTGCACGAAAAACAGGATACCCGTACACTCGCACAGCGGGATGATTATCTTGCCCGTCAGGCGCTGTCGTTTATCGAGCAGCATTTTCAGGAGGAGATATCGCTGTCTCAGGTAGCTTCGCACGTCGGTCTGCAGGAAAACTATTTTTGCCGGTATTTCCGAAAATTTGTTGGCATGAGTTTTGGTCAGTATCTGGCACAGGTGCGTTTGCGGTATGCGCTGGCATATATGTCAGAATTTGACGCATCGGTTGTAGACAGCGCGCTGCAGGCAGGATTCCCTTCTGCGCGTTCAATGACCGACTGGTGCAGGAAAATCTATGGTGTCACTCCGGCTCAATTCAGGAAAGGACAATCGATGCTGCCTGCTATCATGCATGATGACGGTCCGGATGGTAATAACTGATCTTGTCAAAAAGTTTGATTTGCTAAAATTTACAGGTTGGGAAAACAGCAGAAATTTTCATAAAGAATATAGCAGGTTCAGGGCAGTTAACCACGTTTTGCAGAGCGAAACATGGTGCGTAAGCGTGCAACTTCCTAAAAACGCAGCCACTGCTCTTGCAACAGCCTGAGCCCGAATTCTTTTATAAGAATTCGGGCATTTTTGCGTTATGGGGTTGACAAAATAGGTCTATATGATGTAGACTAAAGTTAGGTCTACAACATGTAGAATAAAGGAGATGCGTTTAATGGCTGAATGGAAACTGGGGACGATTGAAGCACGATTTGCCGGTATGATCTGGCAGAATGAGCCGGTTTCTTCCGGTAAACTGGTTAGTATGGCTGAGGAGCAGCTTGGGTGGAAAAAATCGACCACTTATACAGTGCTCAAACGGTTGTGTGAACGGGGAATTTTTCGGAATGAAAAGGGGGCAGTAACCGCGCTGATTTCAAAAGAAGCGTTTTATGCTGCGCAGAGTGAGAAGTTTGTACAGGACACTTTTGGCGGTTCGTTGCCGGCATTTGTCGCAGCGTTTGCCAGTCGGAAAAAGCTGTCTGAGCAAGAGATTGCCGAACTGCAAAAGCTGATTGAGAAAATGCGGAGGTGAGCAGATGGAATGGGCAGGTCGTCTATTTGAAACGATATTGCAGATGAGCCTGACGGGCAGCTTGGTGGTTGTGATAGTTTGTCTGGTGCGGCTGCTGCTGAAAAGGGCACCGAGATGGATTTCCAGCCTGTTATGGGTAATCGTCCTGGCGCGGTTGATCTGTCCGGTGACGGTAACAACTGGGTTTTCTCTGATACCCCAGACGGTCAGCAACGGACAGCTGTTAGCCGGCTGGGCGGAAACTTATACCGGTGATGTTCGGATGGTTCATTCCAATAATCCGGAGTATCAGGAGGCAGTCGAAGCCGGTCGAGAACCGGTATATGCCGGTGAAGGCGGATATTATGTGGTTACACAGGCTGACGGTACCGGAGAGCCGGATACCATAAAAAATACGGTATTTCCGGTGCTTGGTGTGGTCTGGCTGGCTGGAACGGCGGGAATGCTGCTGTATGGCATCGTTTCCTGCGTCCGGCTGAAAAGAAAGCTGGTCGGCGTCGTTTTGCTGAGGGAGAATATTTACCTTTCTGATTATATCGCGTCGCCCTTTGTCATGGGATTGATTTTTCCGAAGATTTATCTTCCTTCAAATTTGGAAGCGAAAGAATTGGGATACATTATCCTGCATGAACAGCATCACATTCGGAGGTTAGATCATATTACCAGGATAGTCGCCTACCTTGCGCTGTGTCTTCACTGGTTCAATCCGCTGGTATGGCTGGCGTTTGTGCTGTCCGGACGGGATCTGGAAATGAGCTGCGACGAAGCGGTAGTCGGTAAAATGGGGGAAGAAATCCGCGCGGATTATTCAGAGTCTCTGCTGAGATTGACTACGCACCGTTTTTTGACAGGTACGCCGCCTGGTTTTGGGGAAGGTGACACCGGCAGCCGTATCCGAAACCTTTCAAGATGGAAAAAACCGGCAAAATGGGTGATTGCAGCGGCGGGCATATTGGCGGCACTGGTCGGGATTTCTCTTCTGACCAATCCGCCTCCTGAACAGGATACCCTGGAGTTTCTTGGTGTGCAGGACAATGGCTGGAGCTGGAACGCGGAGTTTGCAGCCGATTTTGGGAAGCAGGTCGGCAGTGGGACGATTTATGCGGAACAGTGGTCGGATGGTGAATGTGTACGGAGTGCACCAGTGACGTTTACCCGGTATATTGCGCAGCTCTCGATTCAAACACAGTTTGACCGGGAAAACGGCAGTGTGAATATCCAGATGGATACCGATCAGTATGGCGGTTCTCTGCTGACCGGATTTCAGCTGCCGGAAGGTGAAGAGGCGGTTGGATGGTCATTTACTTCATATGAAAAAGGAGAAAAGATCGCGGTAACTTCTGGAGAGGAACGGATTCTTGCAGCACTCGCGTTTGATATGGGGCAAGGGGTCCGGGTATTTGACTGTGAGATACTCACCCGTGAACCGGAGCGGCTGGAACAGGCAGAATACATGATCGTCATACGCATCTGTTTTGACAATACGCCGACAGAACCGCAGCAACAGGAAGAAGCTTCAGAACAGTCAAAACCGGTTTTGCAGCTTTCGGATGTGATTACACTTGCTGAGAAAGGTGAATCTCTCAGCTGGGCAGATTTTGAACAGTACGATTATATTGAAACCGGCTCGGGACTGTATATCCGGCTTTATCTGATTGATGAAATGTTTTCCGTTTCGATTGGCGGAGCCGGTCCGAATGAACAGCCGATGTATATCTATCTCAGCGCAAAGGACGGCACCGATGAATATATCGATATCCGCACCGGTGACCCGGCGGAATATATCCGGCAGCATCAGGATAACCCGATTGTCACCGATTGCAGCTATCGCGCAGAGGTCAGTCCGGTTGGTTTTTCGGGTGACGGATTTGTGAAGATGTTTTCGATGGACCCGGAGAATACCGGCAGTATGGCAGTCAGTGCGATTCGGTATCTGCCGGTTGTCAAGCTGGAAAGTACGGAGGAATTGGCGGCGTTTGTGCGGGAGATGGAGACAGATTTGTCACTGGATAAAGAGGTTCCGGGAATGGTTTCGTTTACCGAGACCGTGACGGAATATGGCGCTGCGTTTTTTGAGACAAATACGCTGCTGGTGGTCTACGCGATTGACGGGACTGAAAATGCGTACCAGAACATCGCCTATGTCCGCCGAAAGGAAGATACTTTGTCAATCGGTATCTCTTATCTCGAACCGGATAACCAGCTGAGCAGCAGTGAACAGGGGGGCTGGCTGATTTCCATTGCTGTACCGTCCGAGGAATTGCAGGGAATAACCGGATTTGATGCCCGGTCTTTTCCGGTAGAGTAAATAAAACCGCCGAACTATTCTCAAAAGGCAGAGTGGTTCGGCGGTTTTTCGTGGTTTTCAGCCCGATTCCAGTAGTTGGAAGATTTTGTCCGAAAGGTCATTTTTGATCTGACACAGTGCTTCCTTTGCCCATTCCGGGAATTTTGGACGCTGACAGGCGAGATACAGCGTTACAACAGGAGAAATTATATCATCCAGCAGCGCTTCCGTTTGATTGAATGACCCGTACGCAGTAAGAAAAGCTTCTTTTGCGGCAGGAGACAGCGAATAGGTGACATTCCGCAGATCAGATACGACCATACCTTTCCCCAGAAGGTTATAATCAAACATCAGCGCGAAAGAATTGTCCCGGGCAACGGCCAAATTGGTATAATAGAAATCGTTATAGGTTAGTGTTTTTCTGACTTTAGAGAGTTTTTGAGTAATGTCGTGGAAATGCTGCTGTAATAGTTTCCACGACGACCAGTTTTCCGTTTCGGTTTTACTGGCAATCAGCATGATATTTTCAAGGGTAAAAAAGTCGGATTCATCATACAGACTGTTTCTGTGCTCTGCGACATAATCATATCCGCGCTGGTGGAGCACACGGTACCATTCTGCCAACTTCCCAGCGACAGCCGGATTATCCATATCCTCTTTGCGTCCAAGACGGTATACCGGACTGCAATCCAGGTCTTCCAGCAGGAGAGCTGAATCGGTTGCTGCAAGCACGTTTATGGTTGGAATTCCAAAAGAGCGGAGCAGCTGGTAATTTACAATTTCACGGCGATGTTCCGGCTTCTGAAACGATTTGAGAATATAACTGCCGGTACCGCTGAAAATACGCGCTACTGTAATTCCATCCTTGTCCTGCAATACAGAAATACTGTCACCGGTTATTCCCATCTGGCTTAATTGGTCGTGAAGAAACTGCATATTCATTTATCTCCTTGTAAAAAAAGATACCCGATGTTTGCAACCAGCTGACCGATTGCTTCAGCCCGTCAATAGTTTTGGTTTCCAGAACAATCCGGCATTGTGATTCCTGCGCGAGCGTCAGGTAATGAAGCAGGTCGAGCTCACCGGTACCGAGTGCAAGGTGATTTTTACTGCCAATCGCGTCATGAACATGCATATGGTGCAGATGGGCTTTATTTTGCATGATATACGGTTCATCCAGATTGCCGCAGCTGTGGTTATGTCCGATGTCGAAAGTCAGACCGAAAACACCAGACTGTGACAGAATATCAACAGCTTCCATCTGAAAGGGAAGGAATCCATCGCAGTTTTCAACGCAAATCATCATGTTGCTGTTTTCAATCGCTTTTTCGCACATTACCCGAAAGTCGCGGATACTTTTAAGGTACTGTTCTTTATATTCTGCAAATAGGTAAATCTTTTTATCCGGCATTGTAAAATGCACCCCACGCGGCAGATGCATATTGATGATGGGGATTTCAAGGCGTTTTGCCAGTTGGATTGTTTCTGACACAGTGCGCCGGCAAGCGTCCGCGATATATGGATTAAAATCACAGACATTCAGGTTTTCATCCAGATGGATCGTATAATAGATACCGTGCTGCTCCGCAGTTTCTTTCAGAAAAGGGATATTCAACCTGTTCAGCTGGTATTGCGGAAGGTTCATATTCAGTTCAATGAAATCCAGTTCCAGTTCACTGCAAAGCATCGCACATTCAAGAAGTGCATTGGTTTCAATCAGAGTAGGCATACCAAACTGTAACATCGATATCACTCCCTTTTTATGTATCAGTGAAATGAAAGATATCGGGGATAGTGTTGCCAAATGTTTTGATTGCCATCCGGTACATGGCTTTTGCATGAATACGGTCATGCCAGATAAAACGGCGCATCAGTTTGCGCAGTGACCATTGTTCATCATAACTTCCGCAAAAGATTGGATTGGATAAAAATCCGGGCTGTTTTTCCAACAGTTTAAATCCGCGCTGCCTGCATTCTGCAATCGTTCCTTCATGATCGATCTGAACGCCAATTTCGGCAAAGTAATAGTCGTTTACATTTCTGGTATGCAGATACATTTCGGTCGCCGTGCGCGGAATCTGACCATAGAAAGTCTTTCGTGCAGCCAGACAACTCTTGTCTTTATCCGGTATCGATTGATACAGCGTCAGAAAATTTTTTGCTGATTTGAGTGCAAGTGTTTTAAGATGCTGGTATTCCGCCAGAGTGAGCGGTGCCTTTCCTGTTCAAAAAGAACATCAGAATCTGCGTCAGAGATGGCAAGGTCGGATTCTTTCTGCTGGACAATGATGGTTTCATACAGCTTGGGAAGTGGTTGTCCCGACCATTTCAGATACGATGCTATTTCTGCCGGCATTTTCCTGACAGCGGTTTCAAGCGACTCACCGCGTGTAAATGCACCGGGAAAATCCTGGGCAAACAGTAAACTGTCGTTTCCGTTATGTTCCCATACGCAGTTAATCTTCACGCTGTAACCTCCTGAATATTGAAAAGCAGCTGTCCGGAAAAATCCAAACAACTGCTCAAATCTGGTGCGGATAGCAGGACTTGAACCTGTATGACCGTGAAGTCACTAGAACCTGAATCTAGCGCGTCTGCCAATTCCGCCATATCCGCATATGGTGCAGATGACG
>CALWWT010000106.1 GCA_944385325.1 uncultured Clostridia bacterium
CAGCAGCTGGGAAAGGTGCTGGTATTCTTTTCCCGCAGCCTCAAATGCCCCGTCAGAGGAATAGGTCTTTGCAGTTGGACACGGAGTACGATATTGTTCAGGGGTGTTCTCACTGACCCAGCGCAGACGTACGGTAGAATAAAGCCCATGGCTGTGTCTGACCATCTCACCAAACCCGATTGACTGTAAAATCATATCTTTCGCTCCTTTTCAGACAGGGTGTTTATCATTTGTCTGTGTAATGGTTCATATCCGTAAACTCCTGATAAACCAGTTTTTCCATTTCCAATGATACCTCCCATTCAACCGGTTTTAATGCCTTTCTAAGCAATAAAAGCTGCTGAGAAGTAATGACACCGGGACGAAAATAAGCGATTGTGATATGCGGCGTCAGCCCATATCCAAGCGGCACAACCTTTTCCAGTGCCAGATATCGTTCATCCAGCCGCTGCCAGGATTCAGAGTCAGCAGGAGCTAATCCCAGCACAATGCTTGTATTGACCATATTAAACAGCCATGTAGCTTTCATCCGCAGCGGTAGCTGTCCCTGCCACTGTATGAGCAATTCTTTGGCATATTTTTCTGTCTCCAGCATCTGGTTTTGCAGCCCAACGGTTAACTGCGGCGCGTTCACCAGGTCATGCAGCGTCATATGAAAGGTACCGGCATCCAGTTTATCAGACAACATCTCACCAGCCGCATGATACAAATCTTCCTGCAGATGCTGTAATCTGTTCCGTGTTCCGTCATCCAGTAAAAAAACGACCGTATTTCCGTAAAACGGGAGAAAGTGTCCGGAACCATCCACCTTTTTACATAGGTTTGGATTGGTATAAAAATCGCCCTGTTCCGGCAGACTATTCTGAATATATCCGTCCAGCAGATTCAGCATATCTGTCATCCCCTTTTAACCATGGTAGTTTCATTTTCCAGTTTGGTACAGTATTTTTCCAGCCCGCTGATACAGTCATCAATCAGTTCCTTTGCTGCCAGCCGCTCGATCCACTCATCCGGTATCGCCTGATAACCATAATACAGACCGGCAAGCCCACCTGCAATCGCTGCCGTCGAATCGGTATCATATCCCATATTGACGCATCTGAGCACACACTCCCGGTAGCTGCCGGTGTGCAGAAGACACCAGAAAGCCGTTTCAAGGGATTCTACGACATACCCACCACTCCAGACAGTTTCTTCTTCCCGTTCCCCAATCCGGCGCAGCGGTTCCCAGATGGACACACATCTCTCAAATCGTGAATGGTTTCGGTACCACAAAAGTGCTTTTCTGATTCCCGCATCGATTGCTTCTGAAAGTTCTTCTCCCGCAAGGATATGACAGGCAACCGCTATGTAAATTCCACAGGCAGACTGTGCAAGCGGATGCCGGTGGGTCAGAGCGGAAATCCGGTGAATATCTCCCATCCCTTTGGAAGAAACCGTCACATCTTTCCCATATTTCCCATAAAGGACAAACGCCATTGGCAAAATCCGCATCAGTGACCCGTTTCCGTTTTCATTTATTTTATTGCTTCCGCAGAGTGCCGGTGTCACCCCTTTTTGATAGCGGTGTATCGCACGGGCACAGGTATGTCCGAAATCAAAACATTCACCGCCCGGAGTATATGCCCCTGTTGTAAACCATTGTTCAAACCGCCGCATAATGTCATGCGTGTGAATATAACCTGCTTCACCGATGCTTTTTGCCAGACAGAGTGTCATACTGCTGTCGTCCGACCAGAAACCGGCAGGCTGTCCATGAAGACCGCCATCAACCATGTCCGTGACCGGTTCAGCCCGCAGCTGCTCTCTTGTACGGCTTTCTGCGGGTACACCGAGAGCATCCGCTACACACAAGCCATATATTCCATCCCGGACTTTTACCATACCTGTTTTTCCCCTTTCAACAGGTCCAATGTCAGCCTGTCCCGCTGACCAGCATAAAACTTTTCCAGCACCTTGGCAAATTCAGGATGTTCAGGAGCTGCCGCCTCAAACAGCGTCATGCAGGAACACAGCTTCAGATGATCCGGTGAACCCATAATCCGGTACGGATCAGTTTCTTCCAGCCGCAGCAGCGCACGGGTAATGGTCAGCAAGTGTTCTCCCAGCAGCGGATGCGCCAGGAACTCCCTCGCCGCCTCCGCATCCGGTATGCCGTAACGCCGCGCATACTCACTGCGACCAAGCCCGGTCAGCTGTGGGAAAATATACCACATCCAATGGCTCCGTTTTTGCCCCAACCGGATTTCAGACAAAGCCGTGTCATAGTCCCGGTTATGCGCCAGCACAAAACGTTCTAAATCAAAATGTTCCATGGATTTACCTCCTGACTCTATTCCCAACCGCGTTTTACTGGCAGCCAATCACCTATTTCAATCCATATTGATCCAGCGATAAATCTCTTGCGGCATTTTTCCATGTCAGAGCATCCGCGTATTCCTTATCGCTGCTTTGATACAGCCATTGCAGTCCGTCCAGGATATCCGGCGGGCGATGATAGGTCCTATGGGCATCTGTTCCCAGATAATCTACCTTTTTCATTCTGACCAGCTGCCGCGCAAAGGTAAGAACAGCCGGATTTTTCTCCTTGGCAAGGCTATACAGATTCACTTGCACCCGTGCACCCATCCTCCGTAATACCTCAACCGTTTCCGGACTGTTTTGCAAAGCAATATAACGCTCGGTATGCGCCAACATCGGCTGATATCCACTGTCCAGGAGTTTCGCAGCGCAATGGATAATCCCCTGCGCACTTTCCCCGGGTGTAAACTCCACCAGTACAAATCCAGTGTTATTCATCGTCGGATAGATACCTGACCGCAGCATCTCTGTCACCTGTTCAATATACACCGGCTCACAGATAATCTCGCATCCCAGGCATATCTGCATTCCGGGCAGCAGCTGGGCTGCTGTGTCACAAAGGAGACGAAAGGATTCTCCCGTCTCATCAGGCAAAACACGAAAAGCGCTGCTATGCGGCGCAGCAAAGACAGTTGAAATTCCCTGTTCCTGTGCCATTTGCAGCATTTCCAGCGCCATCTGCTGATCCAAAGCACCGTCGTCAACTCCGGGAATTACATGCATATGGACATCCACCACTTTAAATGCAGAGGTCATAAACACGCCTCCGATTTCTCTGCCAAATTGCCGTAGATTTCCCGCAATTTTCCGTGCACCGTAATGATTCATCCAACATCTGTTCATTGAATTCCGGATTTTCCATATCCTGCAACAGTTTCTGAAGTATACTGAACATATTCAACTCTCCTTTACAATGGAAAATGACCAAAGAAATCCGACAAAGCCTGCAATTCACCGACTTTTTGCCGAATGTCCTCCGCATCATTTTTTTGCAGGGTACTGTGCAGATTGCTGACATAAGTTTCCCATTCTCTATCCAACTGGGCAGCCGCCTGCATAAAAGAATTCCGGGTCTGAGCCCAGTAGGCCCGCATTCCGCAGCACAGCTGTTCCTGTATTTGATGCTCCTGAAAAACACCAATTATTTTCCGGCAGACATTTTTCTTCCAGTTGTTTCCCAACAGTTTGGCAACACCCAGTACGCCGGACATCAAAAACCCAAACGTAATACCAATTGGACCAAAAATAGTGGAAGTCACCATACCTACTGCAAGAGAAGCAACCGATATTTTAGAAATTGCCCTGCCATTGGACAGGGCGCCGGCAGATACAATATCTGATATCCCGACGCTTCCCACCGCAGACAGAGCGGATAAAAATAAGCGTTCCGGATTGAAGTCAATGCTACCGATCTCCGAAATGACTGGAGATACCGCATTTTTCAGATAACCATCCAGATAGACCTTTACCTTTTCCCAAAACAACCTGGAATTTTGTGCAATCAGTTCTTCGCAGTACTGCTGCATCATACTCTGTACAGTGCTTCCAAAAAGTACGATATCTTCTTTTTTATTTTTAACGCCCTTGTCCTCCATCAGTTGTATCAGCGCATCCATATCCAAAAGCTGTGTCACATACTGGTTAAATTCCTTGATACTGCTGTCGGCAGCTTTTTGCAGCAATGCACAAACCTCTTTTTGACGATTCTGCTGTTCTGATGTCCAGTTAAACCAGTTCAGCTGCACCTGTTCAAGCAGTGCTGTATACTGCTCACGTTTGACAAGCAAATTCTGATATTCTTGTATTTTTTCTGCAATATCCTTTATTTTAGACTGGATATATTCCCATACAAAGTGCTTCGCGCGTTTTGCGACAACATCAGGCGAAGCTTCCAGTATTTCTCTTAATGCCTCTTCAAATGGAATACAGATTTCCGGAATGTCCACCGTATATGCAAAAAAGCGGGCGCGCATTTCATCCGAGGTGTACGCACCGTATGGATAACCCGAAAGTTTTTGCCTCTTCATCCAGTAGCCATCCGGCAGCATCTTCATCAGACTGCGACAGCCATTATCAAGAATTTCTTCCAGCAGCACCCGATTACCGTTATTTACCATATGCGCCTGGGTCGCGACAACAAACAGATTGCAAAGAGGGTTCAGTGAATTTTCTCCTGCATTTTCCCATACCGGCAGCAGGCTGACACTGTTCTTTAAATACGCAATATCCTGAATTCCCATAAAATTCCTTGCCTGTGAAAGATACACCAGTAAATCCGCCTTATTTGCCATAGAAAATGCTATATTATCTTCGTTTTCCATACCGGTCCAAATTCCGGGCAGATCAATAATGTCACAGGTTTTCAAAATAGGTGCATCTAAAAACATGACCGCACAACCGGCTTGCCGGGCGTTATTTTCACCCTGTCTGGTTCCAAAAGACCGGAGGAGCTCAGCACCGCCGGCACTGATCTTCCAGCTGCGGCAATAACTTTCATCATACAGCCTGTGCTCATCCCACATGGATTCATTTCCCAACTGGCTGGCAAATATCCATACATCCTCCTCCATAAAGGCAGGCTTGTCGGAAATATCCTTGACATACACGGCAATCGATGTAGTAGGAGCCCAGGCAGCAGGCATTTTATCTGTTCCCAGCAGTGCATTGGTCAGCATACTTTTTCCAGTATCTGAGCGACCTGCAATCACCAGTTTAGGTTTTACAAGATTTGCTGCAATTCCAACACGCATCTCCTCGATATACCTCTTCTGATATTCATCAGAAATTTTGCCCTTTTGAAGGAAGTCCGCAATATAAGTCAAAAACACTTGCTGGATAACCCTGATATTTTCCCATCTGCTATTCACCGTCAAAGGCATTGGAATATATTTATTCCAACCCGTCAGTTCTTCAAAACTTGCCCCTGTCTTATCAAGGATTCTTATAATCACCTGCAGCGGCATATTATCAGGGTCCTTTTCCCACCTTGATATGCTGGACTGGTCCACACCTATCAATTCAGCAAACTCCGACTGTGTTTTTATTTTCAGAGTATTTTCACGAAATGACTTAAGATCCATCCATTCCCATCCTCCTCTCCAGCTCTTAGGTTGATTATAGCACAACAATTTATTCTTGTCAATTAATTTATGCAAATTTGCATATTTTATTTATGCAAATTTGCATTTGAAGGCATTCGATGCATATGCGACAATATAAAAATAAAAAGATCTGAAAATAAATAAAAGTTTGAATAAATAGGTTCAAAGCGAGCTTCCTTTGGAGATCAACTCTGCATGCGCTTTGTGCGCAAGCTTTTCCTCAAAAAAATCGGTCTTTCCCACCGCTTTGCGGCAGGAAAGACCGATCAGGCTGTCGATAAAGTCAACCGCTGGTCTTCTATGTCCGCCATTGCCATGCTTCGCATGGGCAATGGCTGCGTTTTTTAGTGGGGTTGCGCGCGGAGCGTGCCCAAGGGCTGCACCCTGGACCTGCTGTTCTCTAAAAAAGGGTTTGTCCAATCTTGAGCAGTCGATTTGCCAATCCCAAAAACGTTTTTCGATAAACAAGGCAAAAGATGCACCAACTCAACTGAAAAATATATCAGGACGGGATTTTCATAAGAATCATGATTTTTCCACACCAAATGGTCAAAAGAGTGAAAAATTGCCCCTTTGCCAATATCATGAGCAGACCAGGCGACCACACACAGTCCATGATACAGTATCTGAAAGAAGTACCTATATAACAGCTTGACACGATCTCATTCATATCACCCATGTATCATGCGCAGAATGCCCCGCAAAAAATGACCATTTGCCATTTCCAGCAATCCTTGCATCAAACCGTCTTTCATCCCGCCACTGATCTGCAAACTGCGCAGCGGCGATTCCGCCGAAGCGTTCATGAGCATACGGAACTGCGGATTATCGTAATCGATCTTTCCGCCATTACTCTTGGTGATCACCCATTCGGTCGCCTTATACATCTGCCATAGCGCCCACAACGGCAATCCTTGTTTTCTCGCGCAAGGGCAGCAGATCCTGTTCATTTTTCAGCAGGACAGCTCCTTCTTCTGCCGCCTGGCGAGCGAGTACATGGTGGGCGCCGTAATCACAAACGCAGGGCTCCTTTTGTTTTTCAGCCGACCGCAGCACCAGTTCCAATACCCGGCGGGCAGCGGTATCCACAGCAGTTTCAGGCAGTGTGCCTGACTTCACGGCACTGCGCACATCTTTTTCCATAAATCCGCTGCCGCCAGGCATATTCAAGTCACATCCCGCTTTAAACCCGGCGATGCGATCGTTCATGGCACCCCAGTCGGTGACCACCATGCCGTCAAAACCCCATTCCCGGCGTAAAATGCCGGTAAGCAGCTGTTCATTGTCGCTGCAATGCGTACCGTTGAGCTTGGGATAAGCGCACATCACCGTAGAAGGGTTGCCTTCCCGTACAGCGATCTCGAAAGCAGTGAGGTACAGCTCGCGCAGCGTACGTTCATCCAGAACACTGTCAGAAGTAAACCGGCAAAGCTCCTGCGAATTGACCGCAAAATGTTTTAGGCTGGTGGCTGCTCCTTTATTTTCGGCACCACGGATAAAACCAGCTGCCAGCTTGCCTGCCAGAAGGGGGTTCTCGCTGAAGTATTCAAAACTTCGTCCGCACAGAGGGTTGCGTTTCAGATTTGCTCCAGAACCCAGCACCAGCCCAACGCCTTGTTCCCTTGCCTCTTCACCGATAGCTGCGCCGATTCGTTCCAGTAAATCCGGTTCCCAGCCGCCAGCGGTAGTTTTCCAGCGCCCGAAGCAGCCGTTTTTGGGCATAAACGGTCTGCTCCTTCTCCAGCAGCTTCATGTGTTGAATGGCGAAACGCTGTCGCTGGCCGATATCGCTATCTACGAAGCGGACCAGAAAGAACTGGAATTCCAGCAAAACCGCCGTCAGGCAGAACGCAAACTATCTGCCTTTACCAATGAAGTGCAAAGCATCCATAATACTTTTGATCAAGAACAAGCCATTCTGGATATCGTCAGAAAGGGAAATACCGCCTCACTGAAAGAATGGATTGCTGCTGCTCCGGCGATCCGGGCAGGCATTTTGGCAAAGGAACAGCTCCGCCAGATTAAAAACACCTTTATTGTCACCGTCACCCTGGTCTGCCGATCTGCCATCCGAGGCGGCATGGATGTTGAGGACGCCTTTGTCCTCAGCGATTCCTATATTCAACAGTGCGAGCTGTTAAACTCTCCGGAAGCCGTCATAAACCTGCAATACCAAATGATTCGGGACTATACGCAGCGGGTGGAGCGGTTGCATCTGGGTAACCAGCCTTCCAAACTGACGGCAGATGTAGCAAACTACATCCAGCACCATATCTCCGAAACCATTACAACCGAAAAAATTGCCGATGCCTTGTTTTTGAGCCGTCCCTATCTCTCCCGCCGTTTTAAAGCTGACACAGGCAAATGCCTGACGGATTTTATCTTAAAAGAAAAAACGGAGGAAGCAAAACGTCTCCTCCGCTATTCAGACAAACCGCTGACTGATATCAGCAGTTACTTAGGTTTTTCCTCGCCCAGCCATTTTTCCAGGGTGTTCCGCAAATATGCTTCCATCAGTCCGGGAGAATACCGGAAAAAATACGCACGTTAAGCAGCCTCATTTAATGACAAAAATAAAATCCCAATCAGACCGCTTTGGAACAACACACGCTGCATGATGATCCTTTCGACAGAATCTGTGCTTACATGGCACCTGCCTGGATAGAGCGGTCACCTTTACGGTGAGGTGGTCAGCGACTCGCCACTTTTCGTCGAAAAAAAAGTCCATCCATTCAGACGGCCGCTACAGCAGTTGACTGGAAAAGATAACCGTCCGTTTTTGGTTTTGACATTCCAAATTGCCATGGTAAACTATATTTACAGAAAAGACTTCTGAGATATTGTTTCTGTGCATTTTTACCAATTATACTAAAAAGTATTTATATCTGACCTGAGAAAATTTAACTTGACTTTTGGTATGGATTTATTATAATAAAATTAGAATTATTCTAATATTTAAAGCAGAATGCAATTGCAAAGCTATCCATTTCGTCTATATGCTGTAAACCAGCAATGTAAAGAAATATATTATGAAAGGAGCACAAGCTATGAAGTATGTCTGTTCTGTCTGTGGATATGTTTACGATGAAGCAAAGGAAGGCAAACCGTTTGCCGATTTACCTGATTCGTGGACATGCCCTCTCTGCGGAGCTGCAAAATCTGCATTTCATCCGGAACAAAAGGTGAAAAAACAAGCAGCTTCGGTGACGTCGGTTTATATGGACGAGGATATGAAAAAGCTGTCTGCCGGAGAATTATCCGCACTTTGTTCCAATCTGGCACGCGGCTGCGAAAAGCAGTACAAAGAGGAGGAAGCGGCGCTGTTCCGTGAGATTGCCAACTATTTCGCAGCAGCTGCACCCGCTGTTCCCGATGCCGATATCAGCCAACTCGCAAAGCTGATCCAGCAGGACTTAAGCGAAGGTTATGCCGCTCTGCACTCTGCCGCCGTCGGTGATTCTGACCGGGGAACACAGCGCATTTGTGTCTGGGGCGAAAAGGTCACAACTATTCTCAATACGCTGATGCAGCGCTGGGAAAAAGAAGAGGATCGTTTTTTGCAGAATACAGAGGTATGGGTCTGCACGGTCTGCGGCTTTATTTACATAGGAGACGCTGCGCCTGCCCTGTGTCCTGTCTGTAAAGTACCTTCGTGGAAATTTGAAAAGATCGAAGGGAGGGTTTCTGTATGAAACAAATCGCAGTAAGAAATTTGCGTCTCTGTACAAAAGACTGTTTATGCTTATATGTCTGTTCTACAGGTGCAACTGATACTGAGAACAGTATAATTGATGTTAAAAAATGTATCGGCTGCGGTATATGCGCAGATGCCTGTCCAAGCGGAGCGATCTCGATGGTCCCGGTAGAATATCCGCCGCAGCAGAAAAAAACGGAACAGGTGACTGCTCTCTCCAATACGCTGGCAAAGAGTAAAGCGAAACAGGAAAAAATTGCGTTGCAGATAGCGGAAAGTACCGATAACGATTGTCTGTACCGGCTGATGACTGCTGTTTCAAAATCTGTCCGCCTGGTCAATGAAGATTTGCTTCGGGAAGCCGGATATATGCTGCCGCAAAGCGGAAACACGCATGAACTGCTCCGGAATTGGACCGAAAACCCACCCTCTGCTGATTTTCCTGTTGATGCGGCGAAAAAACTGTTGGAACGTATTCCGTGTAATGATATGGACAAAGGAGAAAGCAAAAAAATGAGTAAGTGGAAATGTAAAGTATGCGGCTATATTTATGAAGGGGAAAGCCTTCCTGCTGATTTTACCTGCCCTGTATGCAAGCAGCCGGCTTCTTCCTTTGAGAAAATTGAAGAACCACCGAAAGCAAATAAATATGCCGGAACGCAAACAGAAAAAAATCTGGAAGCAGCTTTTGCCGGTGAATCTCAGGCGCGCAATAAGTACACCTATTTTTCTTCGGTAGCGAAAAAAGAGGGATATGAACAAATCGCCGCTTTATTCCAGAAAACCGCTGATAACGAAAAAGAACATGCAAAAATGTGGTTTAAAGAGCTAAACGGTCTTGGCAACACCGCTGAAAACCTGCTTCACGCTGCTGAAGGCGAAAACTATGAATGGACAGATATGTATGAAGGTTTTGCCAAAACTGCTGAAGAAGAAGGGTTCCCGGAATTAGCCGCCAAATTCCGTTTGGTCGCCGCCATTGAGAAACATCACGAAGAGCGTTATCGTGCGCTGCTGCACAACGTGGAAACGGCAGAAGTTTTCTCCAGGAGTGAAGTCAAGGTATGGGAATGCCGCAACTGTGGTCATATCGTAGTCGGTACCGCTGCACCGGAAGTTTGCCCTACCTGCAATCATCCGCAGAGCTATTTCGAGATAAACTGCGAAAACTACTAAATGATCTGCCAGGGCTTTTGTCAAAGGATATTGGCAAAAAGGCTCTTTGCCAACAGTTTGGGTAAAACCCAAGAGCTGTTGAAAAATCGACTTTTGTCCTCTTGATTAACCTTTTTAAAATAGGTATGCACACAGCGCGTTCAGGGCAGGCTTCCAAAGGAAGCCTGCCCTGAGCTTGTCGAAAAACATTTTTGGGATTGGCGAATCGACTGCTCAAAATTGAACAACCTATTTTTAGAGAACAGTAGGTCCAGGGGCGCAGCCCCTGGGCGCGCGTAAGCGCGCAACCCCACTCAAAAACGCAGCCATTGCCGCGGTAAGCGGCAATGGCGGAAAAAGAGGACGAGCGATTGACTTTATCGACAGCCTGCCCTGAATAAGTATATAACAAAAACATTCCTTACAGACATAAAGCAACCGATGCCGGTGGTTGCAATGCAAAATTCCCTTAATTTACCCAAATCATAAACATACCCGGAAAATCTTACTTTTCAGCACTGCCTTTTCCGAGCATACCGACAGGATGACATCCTTTTCAACCGCCATCTGCGCAAAGTACAGGCCCGGTTCGGACGAAGCGATCGAAACCAGCTCCCCGGTCCATTCGCCTGCCGCCAGGTCAAACGAAAACCCGGTCATATCCATCGACAGGCCGCAGCCGTTTTGCTTGATGCGGCTTTCCTTCAATGTCCAGAACCGGTAGAACATCGTCAGATACCGCCGGCGGTCGTCTTTAAACTGCTGCAAGAACTGCCGCTCCCTCTCCGTCAGAACCCGGCGCAGCATGCTGTCGGGAAAGGGGGCGACTGTTTCCAGATCCAGCCCGACCGGGCTGCCCGAAAAAGCGCATCCGACCCACCCATCGCAATGGCTGATGTTGAAATGGATGTCCGGGTAATCTTTCAGCGCCGGTTTCTCGTTCTTGCCGAAAATAAGCTGATCGGAGAGCTGCTGACCGGAAAGCAGGAGCCGGTACTGCCTTTCCAGCCCCTGCCTGAGCAGCGAAAGCCCCGCCTCATGCTGACGCTGATAGCTCCCTGCTGACGGAGCCGCCGGACAGGGCGCGATCAAGACGATGGTATCCGCCGGATTATTGACGCAGCCCATCGGTTATTTGGTCAGTTTTTTGATCAGGAACTTCTGGAAAGCGTCGACGCCGACCCCGACATAGATAACCCCTGCCAGCATCGCCGTGCCGATCTGGATTGGGAGCGTCCCGATATCCGCGACCTTCATCGGATCCATGATGGTCAGACCGATTGCCCAGCCGCACAGCCAGGAGGGGGTAAAAATCCATTTGGGAAGGGTCTCGCCGATCAAAACCGCCAGACCGCCCATCACAAACAAGGTGCCGTACAGTTCCGCATCCGGGCTGAACGGCATGGTTTCCATCACCCAGACGGCAATGACCGCCCACAGGTCGCCCAGCAGAAATCCCGCCGAGATCTTAAAAGCGTCCTTCCGCTTATTTCCATTCGCGACATACAGCCCGGCGCAGATCAGCGCGACCGCGCCGGTCGTGACCCCGATATGCGCAGAGAGTACAGCCCAGATCGGCGGCATCAGGGCAATTCCCAGTGCCAGCGTCAGTTTATTGATCGTCTTTAATTTCTTTTCGTCCATCTGATCCAGTCTCCCATCAACCGCTTATTCGTCCCATTCAAATCCATCCCAGATGGGCTTTCCGGAATAGACCTTCAGCTCTTCCTCACCGTTGAGGACACGCACAGCACCTGCCGCCATTGCTTCCATCTCGAATTCGCCCGGATAGAAGGTGATCGGAGCGATAAACGAGCAAGCCTCGGTGAGCTTCTTGACCAGGTCCTTATCGCGTGCCATGCCGCCGCCGACCAGGATGCCGTCGATATCCCCATGCAGGACAGCTGCCATCGCGCCGATTGCCTTTTCAATCTGATACAGCATGGTATTCCAGAGCAGATCAGCATACTTGTCGCCCTTTTCCCCGCGCCGGGTCAGTTCCAGTGCGTCCGAAATGCCGGTATGGCTGACAAAGCCGCCTGTTTTGCTGCACATATTCTTGAGTTCCTTGAGCGAGACATTGTTTTTCTCGATATACTTGACCAGATCGGCAACCGATACGCTGCCGCAGCGAGCCGGAGCCATCGGACCTTCGCCGCCGACAATGTCATAGCCGTCAACCATCCTGCCCTTCCGATGGGCGGAGATCGAAATGCCGCCGATATGGCAGACAACGTAGTTGCAGTCCTCATAATTGCGGTGCAGGACATTCTTGCTGTGGCGGATCGCAGTTTCCTTCAGGTTGAGGGCATGCAGGTGGATGACCCGGTTGACGCCCTTGATGCCGGTCATTCTGGCGAGGTCCTGCAATTCGTCGACATCCGGCGGATTGACGACCATCGCACGGGCTTGGTATTTTTCGGCAAATTCATGCGCCAGCTGGGGACCGAGCGCCGCCGGGTGGATCACGCCGTTTGCGCAGGTGCGGGCGTGTTCCAAAACGATATCGGTGACTTCATAGGTGCCGCCTTCCACCGCCAGCAATCCGCCGCCGCGTCCGACAAAGACATCCACATCATCCAGCGAGATACCAGCCTCTGCCAGCAGCGAAAGGATGGTATCCCGGCGGTAGCCGAGCTGGTCGGCAATACCTGCAAAGGTAACGTCCGCGTCTCCAACCGCCTGCATGACCATTGCGTAATACAGCTTGTCCTGCATCCGGCGTGCCAGTGCTTTTTCTTTCAGCCGGGTATTGGGCAGCGCAACATACTTTTCGATCAGCTGCTGCTTATAGCCCTCTTCGCTGATATCCACGATCTGAAAAATCGATTCATCGTATCCTCTCTCAGCAACCGCAGCCCGGATCTCTGCCTCATTGCCGACCAGGATCGGAAGGATATAGCCTTCCTTGCCGGTCTCATAGGCAGCCTGCATCATCTTCTCGTTGAGTGCTTCCGGGAAGGCGACCTTCTGGGGATTCTGTTTTGCTTTTTCGTATATCCGATCAAGTAAGTTCATCCCAAAATCCTCCCGCACAGCGATTACATTTGTTATACTCAGTATAGTATTTATAAGCAAAACTGTCACCAAATTAACGTCTGATAAATATTCTCTTTTTGTACAGTTATTTGTACTTTTGTCTGACGGGAGGTTTTATGGCACATTTATCTAGTATTATTTCCAGATTGGAAAAACTTTCCACGTTTCTGTAGAATACCGGTCGGATATACTGCCGGATATTGACGCAATCTGTTTTCTTAAAAACAACTGT
>CALWWT010000107.1 GCA_944385325.1 uncultured Clostridia bacterium
GGCAGCTGCTCTCAATGGGAGAAGCACCTGTCAGCATCTTTGAAAAATGCGGATTTCAGGACTACTCAAATTTTTACCGTGCCTTTAAAGCGGAATACGGCATATCTCCGCGGCAGTTTGCCGGTTCGGAAACAGAAAATAATACAGCCTCCCAAAAGCCATCATCCGGCTTCTGAAAGGCTGCCCACATACAACAATCAATCCTTATCTGCCCAGTGTACCGCGCAAAAAGCGGTCGACCTTTTCCAGCAGCTCGTCCGTCCAGAAAAAGATTCCATGGTCAGCGCCGCACACCTTGTAAAACTCGACCATCTGGTCACATTCCTGCAATTTTCTAGCCATCAGCACGCTCTGGTCAAACGGTACCATCGCGTCTGAATCACCGTGTGCAATAAACATCGGCGGCAGTTTTCTGTCCGGGCTGACATAATTGATCGGGTTGCCCGGCTGGGCAATTTCGGGATGTTCGGCTACACAGCCGCCGAACAGGATATCTTCCGGAATGTTGGATTTATCCTCCAGAAAAACAGGATTTCGTGGTTTATTGTTAATCTGCGCCGCATCGGTCGGACCATAAAAATCCACAACTGCCGATACCGCATCGGAAAATTCCCTGTTATCCTCCGTTTTGAACTCTTCAAAATCCCCGGTTACCCCGACCATCAGGGCAGCGTGTCCGCCGGAGGAATCTCCCCAGATCGCCACCTCATCCGGGTCGATGCAGTATTTCACCGCATTGGCGCGCAGAAAGCGGATCGCGGACTTTACATCCTGCAAAAATGCCGGAAATCCGGCTGTTTGGGCAGCACGGTGCTTGACACTGGCGACTGCATAGCCTCTTTTGGCGATCTCTGCCAGTGTTGGAAGTCCACGGTAGACATCCTGTTCACCCCATGCAGCACCCTGGACGTATACAACCAGCGGTATCTGCCTCGAACAGGGGCTTTCCGGAAAGAGGTTGTATGGAAGCAGCAGCTGCAAACAAAGCGGCTGACCATCCCGGCAGACATACTCAATATCCGGAAAATAATTGACCCTTGCCCGGTCACTCAAGTCCGCCATTACGGTATGCATACCAGGCAGCCGGGCATTGTCGGCAGGAACGACCTTTTCAAATCTTTTCAATGGATATACCTCCTTTTAACTGATTGATCATAAACGCTTTATCCAACTAAAAGTATAACATTTTGTCTGCCGGAATGCAACTTTGTAACAAAATAAATGCACTGCTCAGATTAAGCAGTGCCTCAGGCTGTCGATAAAGTCAATCGCTCGTCCTCTTTTTCCGCCATTGCCATGCTTTGCATGGGCAATGGCTACGTTTTTTTATGGGGTTGCGCGCCAAGGCGCGCCCAGGGCAGGCTTTCCCAGAAAGCCGTACAGTTTGCCAGCAAACTGTCTGGTTCGCAACGCGAACCGTCCGCCCCTGGACCTGCTGTTCTCTAAAAATGGTTTGTCCAATCTTAAGCAGTCGGTTTGCCAATCTCAAAAATGTTTTTCGACAAACTCAGGCACTGCTCAGATTAAGCAGTGCCTTTATTTTGAAGGTTATCGGGAAACGGTATCTTTGACGGAGATGCCGTTTTCATTGATCAGCCGGTCTGGAAATGCCAGCTGATAGCAGTACCGGATAATTTCCTTTCGCTTTACGATACCAATAAACATATTCCGGTCGTCTACCACCGGCACAAAGTTCTGGCTCATTGCCGAAACCACCAGGTCTTCAATCGATGTGTTGATGCGCACAGCGGTTGCACGGGTCCGGCGATGGATTTCACTGAGCGGCTGCTCTTCTGTCTGTCGCAGATTTTGAAAATTATGATTTTTAATATCCCACAGCAGATCGCCTTCGGTAATAACCCCAACATATTCCCCTTCACGGGTAATCACCGGGATTGCGGAATACTGATGGTATTCCATTTTCTCCAGCGCCTGCCGCAGCGAAAAATCATCGTACAGATACGCTACTTCGCTTTTGGGCGTCAGAAAATGCAGGATATTCACAAATGACCACTCCTTGGATCTGTCGTTGCTCTATAATCATTATATCATATGAGCGGGGGTCATCATGTCAATTTTTTGTGAATTTCTCATTTATTTTCCTTAGCTTTCGCCATCGCCTGCAACAAATTCCTTGCATCAGCCGGTGAATGGTCATGTACGACCGCTGCTACGGTATCATATCCCAGCTTGGGCAGATACTCAGCCGCAAATGCAAACGATTCCTCCAGATGCCGGCGGCAGTTGTCCGCATCTGCCGCCAGTGTGAGGATACATTTTTCCCGAAAGGTCTGTACCGCACCGGTCAGCAGCTGCAAGCTTTCCAGAAGTGCGTCTGCAATCAGCGGCAAAAAAGCATTCAGTTCAAATTCGCCATGTCCAGCCGCCATTGTCACTGCGGTATCGTTTGCGATTACCCGCATTGCGCACTGAATCACCATTTCCGGAATCACCGGATTGACCTTGCCCGGCATAACGGTACTGCCCTGCTGAACCGGCCGCAGCCGGATCTCGGAAAGTCCGCCGCAGGGTCCCATATTCATCAGCCGCAGATCACCCGCAATCTTCATCAGATTGACTGCCAGTGCCTTGAGCAGCCCGGAAACTTCAACAAATACATCCTGATTCTGGGTAACATCCATCGGATATTCAGCTGCTGCCAGACCGATTCCGGTCAGTTCACGCAGTTTTTCGATGATGCCGAACCGGTATTGTCTTCCCTGTTTGCCGGTCAGACCGACCGCTGTTCCGCCGATATTGACCTGACGCAGCCGTTCTTCCACCTTATACAGCCGCCAGCGGTCACGGGCAATCGCCTGTGCATAGGCACCAAATTCCTCACCCAGACGAATGGGAACTGCGTCCATCAGTTCGGTCCGCCCCAGTTTTGGAACAGAATCAAACTCGTTTTCCCGCTGCTGGAGAGCCTGCTGCAAGGCAGCACACTCTTCACTCAGTTCCCGCAGCTGCCAGATGGCAGCAATCCGCAAAGCAGTCGGATAAACATCATTGGTAGACTGTCCTCGGTTGATATCATCCAACGGATGGATAATGTCATATTCTCCCGGTTGGTGACCGGTGCGGATAAGGGCAAGGTTTGCAACCACCTCATTAACATTCATATTGGTGGAAGTTCCGGCACCGCCCTGCAACGCCTGGGTCGGAAATTCTCCGGCGAACTTTCCGTCCATCAGTTCGTCACAAGCAGCCGCTGCCGCACGGTAGATTTCCGGGCGTATACCCAGCTGTGCATAGGTCAGCGCCGCTGCCTTTTTTACCGTGAGCATTCCTTTAAGCAGAAGCGGATTGACCGTTCTTCCCTGAAGCCGGAAATTGTCAACCGCACGCGCTGTGTTGATTCCGTACAGAAGACCGGCGGGAAGGGTCACCTCTCCCAGCATATCCCGCTCAGTCCGCGTTTCCATCGGTATCCTCCAACGCTGCCGCCAGTGCCGGGAAAATAGCAATACTGCGCTTCAGAATTCCCTGCATATACGCGATTACGATGCCGTAATTGGTGATCGGTACGCCCTGGTCAAGCGCACACTTCATCCGGTAACGGACTTCCCTTTCTCCAAGCATACAGCCGCCGCAGTGGATAACCAGCGCATATGGAGACAGATCTTCCGGGAATTCGGTACCCGAACAGGTGTCGATTTCCAGCTCTGCTCCGGTATATCCGCGCAGCCAGCGCGGGATTTTTACGCTGCCGATATCGTCGCACTGACGATGGTGGGTACAGCCCTCGGCAATCAGAATCCGATCGCCGTCTTTCAGGTTTTCCACCGCTGAAACGCCTTTTACAGCCGTTTCCAGCAGTCCTTTATACCGTGCCATCAGAATCGAAAAAGAAGTCAGCGGAATAGAAGGCGGCGTGTCAGCCGAAACCTTGGCAAATACCTGGCTGTCGGTAATGACCAGCGACGGTTTCTTGCCAAGCGACTCCAGCGTCTCTTTCAGTTCAAATTCCTTAACGACAATCGCCGCGGCATCCGCTTCCAGAATGTCCCGGATGGTCTGCTGCTGCGGCAGAATCAATCTTCCTTTAGGGGCTGCCTTATCGATCGGTGTAACCAGTACGACAAAATCGCCCGGACGGATCAAATCGCCGACAATCTGCAGCTTAGGCTGATCGGTCACCGTCAGCCGCGCGATCCGTTCTTTCAGCTCATGAATGCCTGCCCCGGTCAGTGCGCTGACCCAAACCTCCTGCGGCTGCACCTCTGCCGGTACAGCCGTGATATCTGCCTTGTTCATTGCCACCAGATATGGAATCTCCTTTTCGGTAAACAGCCCGATCAGCTGCTGCTCACAGACACCGAGTCCTTCGGTGCCATCCACCACCAGTACCGCAACGTCGGTTTTATTCAGCACCTGCCGGGTTTTTTTGATGCGGAGCTGTCCGAGCTCTCCTTCATCGTCAAAACCGGGCGTATCGATAATCATCACCGGTCCCATCGGCAGCAGTTCCATTGTTTTGTATACCGGGTCGGTAGTCGTTCCCTTGGTATCGGATACAACCGCCAGTTCCTGACCGGTCACTGCATTGACCACACTGGATTTTCCGGCATTACGCCGCCCAAAAAATCCGATATGTACCCGTTCGCCTGCCGGAGTCGCATTCATTCCCATATCGATTACCTCCTGTCTCCAATTATCTCCGTCATTGTATCTTTATTGATCAGTTAAAGTATACCTCACCGGCAGCAGTTACAGGTGTGAAGATAGATTCTGCCTGTTCTTCGGTCAGCTGGACGCCAAAAACGGTATCGTAATAATCAATCGTCTTTTCGGTTACGTCGATATCTTCAAACAGTTCGGGATAAACCGTCTTTGCCAGCCAGTAAAGGGTGATCGGCGTATCGACACCGGGTGTATAGCTGCGATACATACCAAGCGGCATTTTATAGACCTGACCGAGCTTGATCGCGTCAATTTCGCTCCAATCATAACTGCCGATGGTATTGCCGAAAAGATCGTCGGGCTTCGCCTGGTTGAAGTTGGTGATCAGGATGGTATCGGGGTTCCAGCCGTAGATCTGCTCCATGCTGACCTGGTTGGCATTATCGGTGGTCAGTTCCTGTGCGACATTGACCGCGCCGATCGCGTCTGCCCACCACTGACCAAAGAAGTTCTGACCGGAAGTTGCGATTGCCGTCTCACTGTACTGGAACAGGAAAAAGACGCGTGCGCGTTCTTCATCGGACATCTCAGCTACACGCTGCTGAATCTCGTTGTAAACCTCGTTGCTGTAATCGCTGACCAGCTGGGTTTTATCGTTTTCAGGGAACATTTCGCTGATGAGGGAGATCCAGTTGTCCAGTGTCTCAATCGCGTTATACTCCCACTTATTGACCGAAATTGCAATGCCGGGAATACCTGCATTCTGAAGCTGCTCACCGATTTCCGGATTGGATGCGCCATAGAAAACAACATCCGGGTCAAGCTTGATCAGTTCTTCAACATTAACAGTCGTACCATCGGTAAAGGCGGTCGATGCATCCAGAATCTCAGGATACAGTTCACTGAGCAGGCTGTTCTGAGCAGCGGTCATGCTGGCAGGTGCCATACCGACAATTTTCTCGGCAGAATCAAAGAAGACCGACAGCACGCTCGGCAGCGGATAGATATCCGCAACCGCAATCCGGTCGATATCGTATGGGACCTCGACTTCATTTCCAGCGTGGTCAACGACAGTATGGAATTCACCCTCAGTTTCTTCCGAAGCGGAAGAAACTTCTTCAGAAGCAGTTTCTTCAGAAGATGCCGAACTCTCAGACGAAGCAGCAGAAGAACTGCTTTCCGTATTGGAAGAGGTGGAAGCGGTATTGCCACAGCCAGCCGCGGTCAGTACAAAGATCATCGCACAGATAAAACTCAGACTCTTTTTCATAATATTTCGTTCCTTTCACTGCTGTTTCAAAAACAGACGGATTGATTATTTATCCCAGAATTTCACTTTTCAGCCGGTCAAAGCCGGTCAGCAGGTTGATATCTTCCCGACGGTACAACCGCCCGGAAAATGCTTCATGCGGCAGACGGACAAACCGTTTATCCCGGCAGACCGGCAGATAAAGCGGGTCTGCGACTACCGTTTCCGCACCGGCAAGCGCACTGGTCAGTTCGTCCTCATCCAGTGCCCGAATCATTCCCGGATGGTCTTCACAACAGACCGGACAAATCACCCGGATATCCCCAGCACCTTCTCTTTTCAGAGCAGCCGCCAGCGAAAGACTGGAAATACTCTCCCCAATCAGGACGGTTTTCCCATCCGGACAGGACGGTCCACACAGGTCACGGCAGGTTTTATCCTCTGCCGACTGATGCAGCGCCGCAAGCAGATCACCGGTAAATTTCTCACCGACCGGTGTTCCGATTACATAAGGTGTTCCGTAAAGCGCATACAGCTTTTTCGCCGCAGCAAGTCCGCTCCACGACACGACCAGATTGACCTGGGCCGCCGCACTTTTCCGGATATCTTCCAGCGAGCATCCCATTGCCCAGGTCGAGAGGACGGTAAACCCGTCTGCCTGCAGCCGGCTGACCAGTTCCCTGTCATAGCCGCAGACCGCAAAGTCAAGCGGTGTCAGACCGAGGATATTGACACTGCCCGGGATGACCTCCTGCGGCTGGGTCATTCTTTCAGCGAACGCCTCAAACGCCAACGAAATCCCGCTCAGATAATCATGCATCCCATTGGTCGCAAAGCCGAAAGTCGGGATTCCTGTCTTTTTTTCAATTACAGAAGCAACTGCCTTATAGTCCGTTCCGATCATCATCGGAATCGGCGTTCCTGCAAGCGCGATAAACTTTGGAGAGAGCTCCTTTGCTGCCTGTACAATATCACCGATCAGTTTTTCATCGTCACCCATCACCGCTTCCATTTCAGAAAGCCCGGAGATATAGACCATCGAATCAATATCATACCAGCGCGGTTCGTCATGGGTATTGTAGGTCGAATTACAGCCGGACGCATCATGCATAATGGTCATGCCGCCCAGTTCGTAAAGAGCGGACGCAACACCAAAAACATCGGCTGAATAGGTTGAAATAAAACTGGCTGTCTGTTTCATAAGCAGCATCCTCCTCCAAATCCTTTGATCTGAATCAGCCTGCGTGCGTCTTTTGGATACCGGTATGCATCCTCCATCTCGCCGGCAAGCCGGATAATGCCGTCAAAGCCGTACAATCCGCCGCATTCGACAATGTTGACAAAGTTATCACTGCCGGTAAAATAGGCTGCCTTCTGTCCCAGCGCCAGAAAATGCTCGCCATGACCGCCTGTCTCGGTTCCATGCAGGAAACGCATTTTTACTTCAACGGTGGCATACAGCATCAGATCGGGCGCTTCCCTTTGCAGTGCCTCAAAATCTGCCTTTTCCTCGCCGATGCTGTCGAGATAAACACGCCTGACGTTAAATCCTTTCTTAAGCAGCAGCCGCGCCAGACTGAGCGGACGGTAACAAAGGGTATAGTCAATTGCAATCGGCGTATCGCCGATAACCTCTTTTGCTTTATCCAGAGCCGCTTCACAGGCTGCGATCCGGTCGGAAAAGTCTTTGCGCGGCAGATGCAATGTATCGCAAAGGGTATTCAGCCCGTCAATGATTTCATCGTAATCATACGACAGCGGCAGATATACCCATTTTTGCCCCAGTCTTCTTTCCAGCGCCAAAGCCGAAGCCTTTGCCGCCGGATTATAGACGATATTTAAAGAAGCGGTCGCCATCTGCTGATATTCCTGATAGGTGCGGCAATCCTGGATTTCCCGCAGAGTATAGCCTCCATCCTGAATAATGGTCACCAGTTCACTGGATGGCAGGGTCGCAAAATCGTTGCCGATGATGTTGACGCTCTTAGGGTCCAGCGGCTGTTTTTTCAGAAGGCTGTACAGCTGCCGGCGCATCAGCTGGTCAGGCGTCAGCCCGCTCTTGCGCATAATCGGGTTCATATAGCAGTCGGTAAAATCGACATCCGGGTACTTTTCCCGAAGTCGGCGGTAGACCAGCTTCAGATCACATCCGGTAAAATGGTGGATACAGCTGGTATACAGCAGCACTGCCGGCGGACGTTTGGGGAGCTTTGAGAGGATATCTCCAACGCCGTCGATAATCAGCTGTTCCATATCCCCGTCCAGCAGGTTGTTTTCCCGGATGGCGATGGTGGAAAAGCGGTCGGAAGTTCCCTGTTCCGCGGCAGTCAGGACGACACCGCGCAGACAGCTTGCCGCACAGGCAAAGATTTCATGACCTTCCGGCAGCAGCATACCGGTATGTACAATATTCCATGTTCCGCGCGCCGGTGCCGAATATTCCAAGCCCGAACGGAAAGGCGCCGGGTAACTGGCATCGGCAATCCGAACCGAAGCACAGCTTTCATCCATCTTTTCAATCCGTTTCAGCATCCGCCTCATCCTTTCCTTTTACCGCCTGCAATACCGCCTTTGCAAGGGTTCGGTACTGCGCAGCCATGTCACTTTCCGGAAACGCTTCGATGACCGTCTTCCCCATCTCCTCAGCCTGCTGAACCAGGTCGCTTCGGTCAAGAGTTCCGACAATCGAGGAATGGAACTCTTCCGCAAAATCCGCGACCTTTTTGTCTTCATCCCGTACATTTTTCCGGTTGAGGATAATGCCGCCGAGGTTTGCATACCCACGGTCACGGAAATTTTCAATCGCCATCGCGATATTGGCAGCGGCATAGATTGCCATATTCTCACCCGATGTGATGACAAAAACGCTGTCGGCATATCCATCCCGCATCGGCGCCGAAAAACCGCCGCAGACAACGTCGCCCAGCACGTCATAAATAATCACGTCCGGACGGTAAACTTCATACGCGCCCATCTCTTCCAGTTTTTCCAGCGCAGTGATGATGCCGCGTCCTGCACATCCGCTTCCCGGCGTCGGTCCGCCTGCCTCCACACAGGCGACACCGCCATATCCTTTGGTCACCATCTCATCCAGCGTCAGCTGTCCGGGTTTCTGGCGAACCAGTTCCAGCACCGTCTTAATCCGTTTGCCGCCATGCAGGCAGCTGGTCGAATCCGCTTTCGGGTCACAGCCGATCTGCATGACCTGCAATCCTTCATCTGCCAAAGCTGCCGCGATATTGGAAACGGTCGTTGACTTTCCAATACCGCCTTTTCCGTAAACTGCAATCTTAATCATATTTCTTTCCCCTTTATATCGTCTGTTCAACTGCCATTTATTTTGACATCCGCGGAGAATCGCCGCGACCGGAAACCATCCGATAACCGATTTCTTCCATCTGGGCAGCCAGCCGCGCCATTCCATCGGCAGCCGAATCAGTCGTACCGACTTTATTGTCATACAGCATATATTTTTCCCGTACCGACAGCGGCGAAAGGTTGGGCATGATGACATTGCAACCTGCCAGCACACCTTCCTGCCGTCCGTCTCCGCGCACAGTTCCAAGCGCTGTGGTTGCCGGAAGCAGCACTTCCGGTATCATGATCCGGCACAAACTCAGCATCATCAGGGTGGTTTCAACGCTTCCGGCAGTAAAATCCCGGAAAGGCGTCTGGCTGTGCGGGATAAATGGTCCGATACCAATCATATGCGGTCTAAACTCTCCCATAAACAGCATATCTTCCGCGAGGTCATCTGCTGTCTGATACGGCGAACCGACCATGCAACCACATCCGACCTGGTAACCAATCTCCCGCAGGTCATTTAAACACCGCATCCGGTTTGCAAGCGTCTGGACTGCCGGATGAAGCTTGGCATAATGTACCGGTGAAGCTGTTTCATGCCGAAGCAGGTACCGCCTTGCGCCGGCATCATACAGCCGCTGATACGATTCCCGGCTGCGTTCGCCGATCGACAGGGTGACGACACAATCGGAGAATCGCTCTTTAATGGCACGGATAATCTCTTCCATCCGTTCATCGGTAAACCAGCCGTCTTCACCGCCCTGTAAAACAAAGGTACGGTATCCGCTTTCATACCCTTCCTGGCAGCACTCGAGGATATCTTCCAGTGTCAGCCGGTAACGGGAAACCGCTTCGTTTGACCGCCGGATACCGCAGTAGTAGCAGTCATTTTTGCAGATATTGGTAAACTCTACAATACCGCGGAAATAAATGTCTTTTCCGAAAATCCCAGTCGAGATTTTCCTTGCCTTCTCTGCGGCATACTCCCTGTCTTCTGCCGTAAAGGTGGAAAGCAGCTGCACCCAGTCTTCCTTTGCAAGTTGTTTTTCTCTTTCCAGCCGGTCGATCCGTTCACGATTGGTCATTTTGAGCCGCCTCCTCTTCTTTGGCAAATACTGTCTTGACGCTCACACCGGGCAGCAGCCCGAGTGCGTCTCCAACTGCATGAATCTCCGATTCAGTACCGTCCAACGCTACGCTGATAAAAAAGACTCCGGCTTTTTTATACGGCATTCCCATTCGCCCGATCACCAGTTCGGAATACTGGTGCAGAATCTCATTGATTTTATTTGCCATTCCATAGTCCCTTGTCAGGATGGTCACCGACGCAATCCGGCGGACATTTCCGTCCGGCTTGGATTCATCCTGACCGCCATCTTTTGCGATACCGACCGGTAAAACACTGCGCAGGACATTCTCCGGTGTTTCAACGTCTCCAATCACTGCCCGTACCCCAAAAGCCCGGCGGATATTCTCTTCGGTAACCACCTCACGGGTCGAACCAAAGATGCTGCTGCCGTCCTTGCAGAGCAGGAAGCTTTTCCCGGCACGCTGGAGCGCGTGTGCCGGATAATGGGTGTTGAACAGGCAGATCATTCCTTCCGCAGCCAGACGGGAAAGGGTTTCCAGTACAATCAGCTGGTTTTTAAAGTCCAGATTGGATTCCGGTTCATCCAGTACCAGAATCCGTGGTTCACTCGCCAGTGCACGGGCAATCAGCACCATCTGCAATTCACCGCCGCTGATTTCCGAGCACTTTTTTTCTTTTAGGTGCAAAATCCCGAGCCGTTCCATCACCGCGTCCGCTTTTTCCACATCTTCCCGTTTAGGCTGTGAAAAAACACCGATCCGGCTGCTGCGTCCCAGCAGCACCATTTCACCGGCTGTATACGCTGCCGAGGCATTCTTAGCCTGTGGGACATAGGCGATCGTCCGCCATAAATCACGCTGCGGAATATTGCGGATGTCTTTGCCGTCAATCGAGCTGCGCCCGTCCTTCCAGCGCAAAAATCCCATCATACACCGAAGCATCGTCGTCTTTCCGGCACCGTTGGGTCCCAATATCGCCACCAGTTCGCCGTCTGTTGCCTCAAGGGAGACATTTTGCAGCAGCTGTTCCCCTTTTTTATAGCCAAAGCAGCCATTTTCCACCGCAATCCTCACAGCGACCAGCCTCCACTTCTCCGCATCAGAATAATAAAGAACGGTGCGCCGATAATCGCGGTCAGAATCGAAACCGGAATCTCAGCTGCCGACACGCTTCTTGCCAGCGTGTCCACCAGAATCATAAATACAGCGCCCAAGCTGATGGAAGCCGGCATCAGCGAAAGGTGATTGTTTCCAAACTTCATTCGGCAGATATGCGGCACCAAGAGTCCAACCCAGCCGACCTGTCCGCACATCGACACACAGGAAGCCGTCATCATCGTCGCACAGATAATGACCGCACCGCGCAGTGCTTTTACATTTACGCCCGAAGAACGCGCTTCATCCTCCGACAGCGGCAGAAGGTTCAGCCGCCATCTCAGTGCCAGCAAGATAATCAACCCGATCAGAATCGGCGGTGCACCCAGTTTAAGGGAACCAAAGTTTGCCGAATCAAGGCTTCCCATCAGCCAGTAGGTAATTGCCGGCAGCTGACTTTCGGTATCGGCGGTATATTTGACCAGCGACACCAGCGCCGAAAATAACGACCCGATCATAATACCCGACAGAACAATTGTATTCAGTCCTCTTCCCTTTCCGGCACCAGCCAGCCAAGTAAGCAATACCGCGGCGCCGCCAAAAAGCAGCGCACTGCCCTGAATACCAATCAACCCCATCCCGAGCAGAATCCCGAGTGCCGCGCCAAAGCTGGCGCCCGACGCAACGCCAAGGGTATCCGGTGTCGCGAGCGGATTGGCAAATAAACTCTGGTAGGCACATCCGGCGCCCGACAGCCCGGCTCCGACCAGCGCTGCCAGCAGCACTCTCGGCAGACGGATGTTCCACAGTACCATATCATTCTGTGCTGAAACCGCCTCACCGCCTGTCAGCTTAACAAACAGCGAAGATGCAATTTCCGGCGGTGAAATCCAGATCCGCCCGATTCCCATCGCGACAAATCCAATCACAACCGGCAGGATAATCAATGCGATCAGCCAGGGCAGCGTCAGTTTACCCTGCTGTTTGACTGCCGCCCTCATCTCGTCTCCTCATCCGACAGGATGCTGGAATAAGCGGTTTTCGCCTGAATGCCGTCCAGCCGTCCGACCTTACCGGCAAGGCTGCTGATGACATCCTGCGGTGCATCGATCGCAATCGAAATAATATTGATGCCTTTTTCCCGGTAGGGAATGCCCATCCGCCCAATAATGTACTGACCATATTCGTGTAAAATCTCGTTAAGCCGGGAAACCGAACCCGGATTTTCTACAATAATCCCGATAATTGCCACTCTTGTTTGCATGATAATCCTCACTTTCCGCGGTCATTCTGTCAACAGGCAAATAAAAAAGGCCGCATCCAAAAGATGCAGCCAAATGGGGAAAGCAGGGACAAAAAATATACCGGCACAAATTCCACCCGGGGAGGCTCTGCCAAACCCGAAGCGTCAAAAGTCCGTCCTGCAACAATCCTAATATCAACCGCATCTTTCATCTCAAAAACATTTTCAATGTCAGAAGCTGAGAACTATTATAGCACATTGAAAAGTATTTTGCAAGTGATACATTCTTTTTGCAGCATTTTCTACAATCAGGGAATGCGCACAAAACAAGAAATCTGTCCGGTACCAGGTAAAATACTCTTGATACCGGACAGATAAATGTTGCTATGAAATATTCGATTTACCGCAGACAAACTATCGGGCGGTTATTCTTTACTGCCGCAGTGCCCTTTTCCACCGCACTGTTTGCAGTATGGACAGCCAATACAAGTCTGCCCTTTCTTTTTCGCGCGATACAGGTAAAAGAGAATACCTGCAACGATCACCGCAATAATTCCGATGATAATAATATTTTCAATCATTACGCACCTGTCACATATCCTTTTCCGGAACGATCAAGGGCATAGTCTGTTTTTACCTTCCGGTTAGCGTTCTGAATCAGTACAACCAGTATTCCAGCGAATACCAGCACTGCTGCAAGACCAGCCAGAGCAGCCGGAACATTTAACGTTGCCGGTGCAGTAATCAGCGTACCAATTGTATAAACCAGGTAGCCGACCGAGTAGCCGACACCGAGCTGGAGTCCAATACCGCCCCAAACCCATTTGGCACTCT
>CALWWT010000108.1 GCA_944385325.1 uncultured Clostridia bacterium
CGTTTTTCGGAAAAACCGCGCCATCAGTTCTTTATTGAACCGATGGGACTGGATACCGATGAAATTTATTTGCAGGGTCTTTCCTCGTCGCTGCCGGAAGATGTGCAGGTGGCTTTCCTGAAAACCACTCCCGGGTTTGAAAATCTGGAAGTCATGCGCAACGCCTATGCGATTGAATACGACTGCGTAGACCCGCTGGATCTGCGCGCGACACTGGAAGCCAAAGTGGTTTCGGGGCTGTACGGCGCCGGTCAGTTCAACGGTACGTCCGGCTATGAGGAAGCAGCGGCTCAGGGGCTGATCGCCGGTATCAACGCGGCGCTGAAGGTACAGCAGCGTGAACCGCTGATTCTCGACCGTTCGACCTCCTATATCGGAACGCTGATTGACGATCTGATCACCAAGGGATGCAGCGACCCGTACAGAATGATGACCTCGAGAAGTGAATTCCGGCTGGTGCTGCGGCAGGATAACGCGGATGAACGGCTGACACCGGTCGGGTATAAACTTGGGCTGATCAGTGAAGAACGTTATCAGGCGCTTCTTAATAAATTGCAGATGATCAAGGAAGAGCGTGAAAGGATCGAGCGGGTCAATATTGCGCCTTCCGAGCCGCTGGCTGAGCTGATGCTCTCCAAGGGTACCGAGCCGCTGCATACCGGCTGCAAGCTGGCTGATCTGGTCAGACGTCCGCAGCTGGGGTATGCCGATCTGGCGCCGTTTGACCCGGAGCGTCCTAAGCTTCCGCGTGCGGTTGCCGAACAGGTCGAGGTTCAGACCAAGTATGAAGGGTATATCCATAAACAGATGCTGGAAGTCGCCGAAATGCGGCGGCTGGAAGCGAAAAAAATACCCCTGACGATTTGTTATGATGAAATCGACGGTCTGCGGCTGGAAGCCAGAGAAAAACTCAGACGTGTACTGCCGGAAAATATCGGTCAGGCTTCCCGGATATCCGGCGTCAATCCGGCAGATATTTCGGCGCTGCTGATCTATCTGGAAGTATGGCAGAGCAAGGAACAGACAAAAGAGGTGAAGACGGATGATTAACCGCGACTTTTTGATGGACAAACTGAAAGAGACAGGATTTCAGCTCTCCCAGCCGGAACAGCTGGCAGAGCGGTTTGACCGGTATGCCGAGATGCTGGTCGAATGGAACGAGAAAATCAATCTGACCGCGATTACCGCGCCGGATGAGATTGTGATCAAGCATTTTGTCGACAGTCTCCTGCTGCTGAAAGCGTATGATGTTCCTAAAGGCACAAGCATGATCGACGTCGGAACCGGAGCGGGATTTCCGTCGGTTCCGGTCGCAATGGTACGGGAGGATATCCGGCTCACGCTGATGGACAGCCTGAATAAGCGCATCAAATTCCTGAAAGAGCTGAGTGAAGCGCTGGGTGTCAATGCCCGGTGTGTCCATGCGCGTGCGGAAGAATTCGGCAGCAAGCCGGAATACCGTGAACAGTACGACGTGGCATGTGCACGGGCGGTCGCCCATCTGAGAGAACTGTCGGAATACTGCCTGCCGTTTGTAAAGGTCGGCGGTGCGTTTGTCGCACTCAAGAGCGTCGGGCTGGAACAGGAATTGCGGGAAGCGGAGGCGGCAATCGGCATACTCGGCGGAAAAGTCGAAAAAATCGCCCGTTTTACCCTGCCGGATGGCGCGGAAAGGGCGATTGCTGTCATTCGCAAAATCCGCCCTGCCCCGAAAAAATTCCCGCGTCCGTACGGTAAAATCAAGAAAAATCCGCTGAATAAGGCTTGAAAACCGTTAAAGCCCTATTTTTCCCACGACCTGTTTTTCTGGAAATAATTTCCCACCGGGTGTATACTCCTTCTTACCTGGACAGACTCTCTGTCCGGTGATATCTGACAAGGAAGGATGTATCAGCGGTGGGAATTTTTGTTAAGGAAAAGGCAGGACGCGCGCCGATCGGAGCGCCATGGAAAATGCGTCTGGACGAGCATAAGAGTGTTGGAAAGGTGATTTTGCTGGGGGTGGATGAAATTGCGCCAAACCCTGCCCAGCCGCGCCAGGAGTTTGATTTGGACGCGCTCAAGGGATTGGCGGACTCGATTCAGCTCAACGGCGTTTTGCAGCCGGTGCTGGTGCGCAAACGGGATGAGAATACTAAAAAGGACGATGACCCGGACAGCGCAAAACCCTATGAACTGATCTCGGGAGAACGCCGTCTGCGTGCTTCCCGGCTGTGCGGCAAGGAAACGATACCGGCGGTCATTATGGACGCGTCGGCGCGTCAGTCGGCGGTCTATGCGATTCTGGAAAACATCCAGCGCCGGGATTTAAGTCTGTTTGAGGAAGCGGAAGCACTGCGCACCCTGATCGTCGAATGGGGCGTCACACAGGAAGAAGCGGCCGCAAAACTCGGTATGGCACAGTCGACGATTGCCAATAAGCTGCGGCTTTTGTCTCTCTCCTCTGCCGAACAGAAAATCATCCTCGAAAACCGGCTGACCGAACGGCATGGACGTGCCCTTTTGCGGCTGGAAGCCGGTGAAGGACGTGAACTGGTCGCAAATCTGGTCGCGGAAAAGCATCTGACGGTCCGTGAAACAGAGGAACTGGTTGCCCGGCTGCTCGCCGGCGAACAGCTGGAACAGATTCAGGCACAAGACGCCGGCACCCAACAGCTTCAGGACAATCCGTCACAGGAGATTCAGCAAAATGCGGCTGTAGAGTCTCCGGCACCGGCTGCCCCTCCCGAACGGGTGCGCAAAAAGACAAAAAGGGTGCTGCTGGTCAAGGATGTACGGGTCTTTTTCAACACCGTCAATCAGGCGATCGACGCGATGAAGCACGCCGGTATCCCGGCTGAGACCCGCCGGGAAGACCATGGGGAATATATCGAATATCTCGTCCGCATCCCGACCGGAAACGTCCATCCGTCCGCTGCCGGACGCAAGGCGGCACGCTGAACAAAAGGAGTGTTTCATGATGGAGTGTTCCACGTGGAACACTCCTTTTTCCCTGTCATCCGCAAAAAATCCCGCTGTTTCCAAAAAATCAGCCTGATTCCCTGCTTTGCCGTTGTGTTTCGGGTGGGATTGTGTTATAATGATACTCGTGTATCCGATATTTTGCCGGGATTTTCCGGGTCAAAAACGGATGCCGGTCTCCTGCCGGAAACGCTGGCGGGAATTTTAGCGGAAAACAGACTGAGGGATATTATTTATGGGAAAAATTATTGCGGTCGCCAATCAGAAGGGCGGCGTCGGCAAGACGACTACCGCTGTCAACCTCGCGGCATGTCTGGGGTACCTCAAGAAAAAGGTGCTTTTGGTGGATATCGACCCGCAGGGCAATGCGACAAGCGGTTTTGGCGTTGAAAAGAAGAAGATTGAAAATACCTCGTACGATATGCTCATTGGCGAAAAGGACGCCCAGCAGGTCATCCTGCATACCGGGTTTGCCAATGTCGACCTGATCCCGTCCAGTATTGCGATGGCAGGCGCCGAAGTTGAACTGGTCGAAGTCGAAAACCGTGTCGAACGGCTGCGGATTGCGCTGGCTCCGGTACGGGAAAATTACGATTATATCCTGTTTGACTGCCCGCCTTCACTTGGGCTGATCACCCTGAATGCCTTTACCGCGTCGGATACCGTGCTGATTCCGACCCAGTGTGAGTATTACTCGCTGGAAGGGCTTTCCCAGCTGATGGCAACCATCCGTCAGGTAAAGCGGAAATATAACCCGGCAATTGAGGTGGAAGGCGTTTTGCTGACCATGTATGATGGTCGGCTGAATTTGACCAACCAGGTGGTTGCCGAGATCAAACGCTTTTTCCCCGACCGGGTCTACCGGACGACCATTCCGCGGAATGTCCGGCTTTCGGAAGCACCCAGCTTTGGTGAACCGGTTATCTATTTTGACAAGGGTTCCCGCGGTGCGCATTCCTATTCCGAATTTACGCGGGAGTTTTTGAAAGCCAATATGCAGCAGGTTCCCCGGCTGTTTGGCAAAAAGTAATGCTTGATGGAGAAAGGTCTGAAAGAGTGTAAATGGCAAAGCAGAAAAGAGGCGGACTTGGACGGGGTCTGGATGCCCTTTATGAAGACAACAGCGCGGCTTTTGGGTCGGATGCCGGGAATGAAAACGGGACGCTGATGGTCCGGCTGAGCAGTATCGAGCCCAACCGCGGACAGCCCAGAAAATCTTTTGACGAAGCGTCTCTTTCCGAGCTGGCGGATTCGATTCGGGAACATGGCATTCTCCAGCCGCTATTGGTGCGCCGGATTTCGGACGGGGCTTCCCTTTCGGGCGACAGTTACCAGCTGGTTGCAGGCGAACGGCGCTGGCGTGCGGCGAGGATGGCTGGGCTGAGCGAGGTGCCGGTCGTGGTCAGGGATATGACCGAAGCTGAGGTCATGGAATTTGGGCTGATCGAGAACCTGCAAAGGGAGGACCTGAATCCGTTGGAAGAAGCCGGCGGTTATCAGGAACTGATCGAGACGTTTGGTCTGACACAGGAAGCGGTCGCACGCAAGGTCGGGCGGTCGCGCAGTGCGATTGCCAATGCGCTGCGGATTCTGAAACTGCCGCAGGAGGTGCACCCGCTGCTGGTGGACGGGTCGCTGTCGATGGGACACGCAAAAGCGCTGATCGGGATTGAAGATCAGGAGAAACTGGTGGAGCTTGCAAAGCTTGCCGCCGAAAAAGGGCTGTCTGTCCGTGAGGTCGAGCGGCTGGCGGCACGCATCAAGGAAGAGAACCCGCCTGCTTCCCGCCGCAAACCGGCTGAGGTCGACCATTATTATCGTGAAATGCAGCTTGCTTTGAATAACGAGCTGGGGCGCAAGGTCAAAATAAACCTGCGCAGTGAAAATAAAGGCGTTGTTGAAATCGCCTTTTATTCCAAAGAGGACTTGCAGTTGATCGCGGGTCTGTTAAGCGGTCAGCATCCTGACGCTGAAGAGGAATAATCGGCAGAATAATTTGATAAAGGAGAAAATCAATATGCTGGATATTAAATTTGTCCGGACTAATCCTGACGCTGTAAAGGAAAATATCAAAAAGAAATTCCAGGACTACAAGCTTCCTATGGTCGATGAAGTCATCGAGCTGGACGCAAAGAGCCGCGCTGTACAGCAGGAAGCAAGCAACCTCCGTTCTGAGCGCAACAAGATCTCCAAACAGATCGGCGGCCTGATGGCAAAGCGCCTGAATGACGAGGCTGAGGAAATGAAGAAGAAGGTTGCACAGGATGCAGCCCGTCTGGAAGAGCTGGAAGTTCAGGAAAAGGAACTGGCTGAAAAGGTCACTTCCATCATGATGAACATCCCGCAGATGATCGACGATTCCGTTCCGATCGGCAAGGACGACAGCTGCAACGTTGAGGTTCAGCGTTACGGCGAGCCGGTTGTTCCGGATTTTGACATCCCCTACCACACCGATATCATGGAGTCTTTCTCGGGTATCGACCTGGACGCTGCACGCAAGGTCGCCGGCAACGGCTTCTATTACCTGATGGGTGATATTGCCCGTCTGCATTCGGCTGTACTGGCTTATGCGCGTGATTTCATGATCGACCGCGGATTTACCTATGTTGTACCTCCTTTCATGATTCACAGCAACGTCGTCACCGGCGTTATGTCCTTCCCGGAGATGGACGCGATGATGTACAAGATCGAAGGCGAAGACCTTTATCTGATCGGCACCTCCGAGCATTCGATGATCGGTCGGTTTATCGACGAGATCGTCGATGAGAAACAGCTGCCCATTACCCTGACCAGCTATTCTCCCTGCTTCCGTAAGGAAAAGGGCGCGCATGGCATCGAGGAAAGAGGCGTTTACCGTATCCACCAGTTTGAGAAACAGGAAATGATCGTCGTCTGCAAGCCGGAGGACAGCATGTACTGGTTTGACCAGCTGTGGCAGAACACCGTTGACCTGTTCCGTTCGCTGGACATCCCGGTTCGTACGCTGGAATGCTGCTCGGGCGACCTGGCTGACCTGAAGGTCAAGTCGGTCGACGTGGAAGCATGGTCTCCCCGTCAGAAGAAGTATTTCGAGGTCGGCAGCTGCTCCAACCTGGGCGACGCGCAGGCAAGACGGCTGAAAATCCGTGTCAACGGCGAGGATGGCAAGAAGTACCTTGCCCATACCCTGAACAATACCGTTGTCGCACCGCCCAGAATGCTGATCGCTTTCCTGGAAAACAATTTGCAGGCTGACGGAACCGTCAAGATTCCTGAGGTTCTGCGCCCCTACATGGGCGGCAAGGAACTGCTTGTCCCCTGATGGTATAAACAGTCATATAACCGCCGGTTCCGCGCTGAATTCAGAACGGACGGCGGTTTTTCTGCAAATCGGCAGAGTTTTTGACAGGAGTGTTTGGAATGGAATACAGACCAATGATCGAGAATAAGACAGAGGAAGGCTTTTATCAGGAAGAGATGGAAGTGAAGTTTTGCCAGTGTGACGCCAGTCACCGGCTGAAACTGTCGGAACTCTTTCGGATTCTGACGGATATTGCGGACACGGCTTTTGCCTTTCGTGGGATGGACCATCAGTTTCTGATGGAAAACCGGATGGTCTTTCTGATTTCCCGGTTCAGCGTCCAGGTCAGCCGGATGCCGGTGCAGACCGAGCGGATTCGGGTCGCGACATGGGAACAGCAGTGTGAGCGGGCGCAGTTTATCCGCAATTTCTGTGTATGGGATACGCAGGGTAATGCTCTGATCGAAGTCTCTTCCGGCTGGATACTGGTTGACCCGGTGAATAGGAGCATCCTGCGTCCGGGTCAGTTTGAGGAGCGTTTTCCGGGAAGCCTTCGCCCGATGCCGGAAGAAAAATCAGGTGCGCCGGATTTTATCAGGCTGCGGCTGCGTGAATCGGAGGAGGGCGTTTTGCAGGGAGCGGACAGAAAGATCGTCTATTCGGATATCGACGGAAACGGTCATGTGGACAACGCAAGGTATATCGATATGGCGATGGATATCCTGCCGGAGCGGCTGAGTTCCCTTTCTCCGGAATATGTGCAGGTCGCGTTTAACAGAGAGGCGATGCTGGGCGAAAGCCTGCAAATGTTCTGGAAAGAAGAGAATGGCAAGGTTACCGTAAAGGGTATGGCGGAAGGAAAAGACAGCTTTATCTGCATGATCGATTTTGAACAGGGCTGACCATCGTAAACTAAGGAGGATTACTGGGTGAAAAAAGAGGCAATCGGCATTATTGATACCGGCTCCAATACCGTTTTGGGCGTGATTTTCCGCTGGGACAGTAAAAAGAACTGTTACCGCTGCTTTTCGCTGGACGATGGGCTGACGGTGCACGCCGGACTGATTCGGTATGTGCAGGATGGCGTCCTGTCGGATGAAGGACTGCGGGTGCTTGGAGATGCGCTTAGCCAGATTCGCGCGTTTTTTGCGAAACATGGCGTTTTTCCGGAAGAGGTAAAGTGCTTTGCGACCGCGTCGCTGCGCGGCGTGACCAATTTTGACAAGGCGGCAGAGGCCGCGGGAAATTTTGGTTACCGTCTGGAGCTGCTTTCCGGTGAAGAAGAGGCTGCCTGCGATTTTGAAGGGATGCTGCAGGAAATGGACTGGCTGGAAGAAGCCGGCGCTTCCTTCCCGGATATGGGCGCGGCACTTGATATGGGCGGCGGCAGCGGTCAGCTGCTCTGCTTTACCAGCCGCAAAGACAAAACCCTTGCGGACTTCCGTTCGATGCCGATCGGCTGTCTGGCGGTAAAAAAACGTCTGGTCAGCGGAGACGGCAGCGCGCCTTCCGACGAGGAATTGCAGCAGATTGACGGCTTTATCCGGTCGCAGATTGAACAGATTCCGATGATCGCTTCCCTGCCTGAAACTGTTTCGGAGGATGCTCCGGCGTTTTTTGTCATGGGCGGAACGGTCAAGGCAATTGTCCGGTTGTTTGACCGGCTGGGATGGCAGGTCACGACTCCGGCTTGTCCCGGAAGCGTCACCTTGCAGGCGGATGACCTGAAAAAAAGCCTTGGGTATTTCCGCTCGTCAGAAGGACTTGCAGTGGTGGAAAAATACGAGCCTGGGCGCCGGGAAACGCTGGTGACCGGTATCCGGATTCTGCTGACCATCTGCCGGAGAATCGGTGCCAATCAGCTGACGGTGCTGCAAAGCGGCGTCAGGGAAGGCTATGTCCTGCGCCACTGTTGAAAGAATGTCAAAACAATATAAAAGCAGATCGACCGCCGTTAGATACGGCGGTTCAGTCTGTCGATAAAATCCAACGTGCATATTCTTCATCCGCCATTGCCATGCTTCGCATGGGCAATGGCTACGTTTTTTAGTGAGGTTGCGCGCGGAGCGCGCCCAGGGCAGGCTTTCCCAGAAAGCCTGTTTGCAACGCGAACCGTCCGCCCCTGGACCTGCTTTAAAAAACTTACAGTGT
>CALWWT010000109.1 GCA_944385325.1 uncultured Clostridia bacterium
CGTCATAATTGGTGGTAAACGAAGTAGACAGCCACAGACCAAAGGTCCATGCAGGCAGCATCGGCGGACGGCCGGTCAACCCGGTATAATTGGTGATGACTTCCTTATAATCATCGCCGCCGATGAACATATATTCCATCGACTCGCCGGGAACAGAAAACTGCACACGGTTGACAATCTCAGAGCCAATTTCGTAGGATACTTCGGCGGGAGTATTGACAAACAGACCATATCCCTTTGTGGACAGATAAAACGGAATATTCTTGTACGCCTGTTCCGAGTTGGTACCGCCATCAGCATTGACAAGATCAACCGACTGACCGTTTTTGACAAACGGGCCGAAGCGTTCGCCCAGTCCGACGATCTGCTCGGCAACATCCAGCGAAAGCTGTTCCCGCATATAGGTATTTCCATCCGGACCGTACAGGTGCGCCATTCCGCGGAATCCAGTTTCGGTCAGCAGACGTCCGTCCCAGTAAAAACGGATGCCCCATTCACCGCTGATGGAGGTTTCCGCCGTCAGCTTGCCGCTGCGCAGCACCGCACGGTCGCCATCTGTTTCGACAACACCGCAGTCGGTTGTGTTCAGGACAAAATCCGGTCCCTTTTTACAGGCACCCATAAAGTTTTCCATCCGGACTGAGATGACGCCCTCAGCCGGTGCCGACAGGGTGACTGTCATCTGTCCGCAGTTCAAAGTCATGCCGCGGCTTGCAACCGGATGATACGGACCATAAAGGGTGATCGAGCGGGCATCGGTATGTCCCGCATAGCTGCACGCAGGTGCTTCCAGAGTAAATCCGGGTCTGACCTGCCACATTCCGTCGCTGAATCTCATAAATAAACTTCCTTTCTTTATATATATGTATAATAGAGCTTCCGGCTGTCAGATCAAATAACTGTATTTGAGCCGGTCTTTTATTACCCTTATTTAAAACGTACTGATCACTTCTTCATCCAGTGAACGAAGCAGCTGTACCGCCAGTTTTACCGCGCTTTCATAGTCATGGATTGAAGCAAAGCCGTGATGGGTATGGGCATACCGCACCGGGACACTCAGCACAATAGTCGGAACACCTTGCCCGGTCAGATTGATCTGCGCGCCGTTGGTACGTCCGCCGGTTCTGACTGCCTGCTGGGTCGGAATGCCATACTCTTTCGCAAGGTCAAGGGTATACCGCATCAGCCGTGGATTGGTGATCATCCCCTGGTCTATATGCCGCAGCATCACGCCGCGTCCAAGCCCAGTCTGAATCTCACCAGCTGGTGTAAAGGTATCGTCTGCCGGCGCGCCTTCAAATACAATCGCCAGATCAGGATGCACCGTCCGGGCAGCCACCTGTACGCCGCGGTCGCCGACCTCTTCCTGGGAAGAAAGCACGCCGGTGACATCAATGCCCAGCTCTTCCCCGTCCAATTCCCGCAGGGTATCACACAGCACGCCGCATCCGACACGGCAGTCAAATGCTTTTCCAAGCATTACGCCGTTTTTTTCATTATATTCAAAATCCACATCCGGCACGACTGGCGCACCGGTCTCCATTCCAAAGGAAACCGCTTCTTCGTAACTCGCAGCACCGACATCGATGACCATTTCCGAAATCTCCGGTGTCTTCCCTCGTTCCGCGGCTGACTGGAAGTGAACCGGGCGGGTCGCAACCACACCGGTGATCCAGCTGCCTTCCACCGTCCGCACCCGCACGCGTGATGCAGGTACCGTATAGTTCACCCAGCCGCCCAGCGGCAAAAAACGCATCGTTCCATCTGCCAGAATCGAGCGGATCATAAACCCGACTTCATCTGAATGGGCGTCCAGCATTACTACCGGGCGCTGCCCGTTATTTTCCTGACGGGACAGGTACAAATTCCGAAGCGAATCTTCCTGACAGGCTGTCAGTTCCCGCATTTCTTCCCGTGCAACGGCAATCACTTCATCCTCAAAGCCGGATGGACCATTTGCGTCAGACAGGTTGCTGATTAGTTCCAATGAACGTTTTCGATTCATTAAATTCGACCCCCAATCAATGCCGTTTTTACAGGGAGCTTTTAAACCGTTAACGTGCACGGTTGTTTGAACCGATCCCTTTAAAAAACGCTTTGCTTAAATCAAGGATATTCTAGCACGAAAAGTTCAGTATTGCAAGACAGGTTTTAAAAAATATATGCAAATGAATCAAATTTTGAAAACCACCAACTTCATGCAAAAAATGTCCGTCACCCGTTTACATTCCTATCTCTTCATGCTATAATAAGCCAGATAAGAGGTGCATAATAAAATGGAACATTTTGATTCGATATCATATAGTAAAATGTTGGATAAATCGTTGCAGACAGAAGTAGTCCACCGTCTCAGCGGATGCGGTTTGACGCTGGCTACAGCTGAAAGCTGTACCGGTGGACTGATTGCAAGCAGAATCACCGATATTTCCGGTTCATCTGCTGTCTTTCACTGCGGAATGGTAACCTATTCCAATGATATGAAAATAAAAATGCTGGGTGTAAAGCCACAGACACTTGATAACTTTTCCGCGGTTTCAGCTGAAACCGCTGCTGAAATGGCACACGGTGTCCGGCAGTTTTCCGGCGCGGATATCGCGGTCGCGGTTACCGGAAATGCTGGTCCGCTCCCGTCTGAAGGAAAACCGGTCGGTGAAGTATATATCTCTCTGACCTGCAACTGGCATGAAGTCACCCTTCGGCTGGAATACAAAGAACTGACAGAAGGCAATATCCGTGAACAGATCCGTTTCCTTGCTTCTGACAAGGCTTTACAAATGGTACTGGAAGCAATCAATCTGTGGGAGGAAACCAAATGAAGATTCAATTTGTCATTGAAGTAATCGGTACCATCGCGTTTGCATCGTCCGGCGCGATGGTTGCCATCCGTAAACGTCTTGACCTGTTCGGCGTACTGGTTCTGGGCGCGACAACGGCTGTCGGCGGCGG
>CALWWT010000110.1 GCA_944385325.1 uncultured Clostridia bacterium
CGTCCGTATACAGGCCCATTCCCACATACGGCCAAAACCGCTCAGCGGCTTCACCACGGTGGATATATTATCACTATTGTACACAAATCACGCGCAATTGTCTAGTAGCCAAACAACGCTTTTTAACACTTATTGAAAGACATCTTTTGGAAAGATTTACAAAATTACGATTTATTATGTAAAAACTGTCTTTGACAAGCATACACATGTAACAAAAACCCCGGAGTTTCCGGGGTTTCCATCCTTTTATACCTTTTTATTGACAAACCAAACGCAGATATATCAGGAATGCATCCAGTTCCCAGGCTCCTATTACCTGCATCTCGACATGGACACCTTCCCCATATTCTTCATCCAGATACCAATAAATGTTCTCAAAATAATCCGCCTGCCCGTCGACATACTGCTGATAAAAATTTTCAAAGCTGCCGTACTGGTCAAGGGTATCGGGGAAACTGTCACTCACATGGCTCGGGTCCTTGATGCCTGGCTCGCCAAGGGTGTCCTCCAGCTCATGATAAACCGCCAGCATCGCATCATACCCGTCCTGCGCCAGCTCTTTTCCTTCCCCATTGAGGGTCAGAAGTCCGGTCGCCTGTACCAGCTTGTCGCTCGCCTTTTCAAAATCCAGCCGCAACGGGAAATCATAACCGGCAATCGGGAAAGTTTCTGACACATTCCAGACGGTATACTCGTCGTTGCTGTCATCCACCGTTATACCCTCTTCATCAAACTGGTAGCGCTGCTGGCATTTTTCCTCGCTCAGACCCAGCCCGTTTTGCAAAAAGTCCAGATACCCCGGTGCAGCCGGCTCAGATGGCTGACAGCCAGACAGCAATAACATCCCAGCCAGAATAAAACCATACCATCGCTTCATAAACATTTCCCTCCTTATCAAAAACAAGTTTACTGACTTTTGGTTTATAAAATTATACCATATCAGGATTATGGTGTCAATATATACAAAAAAAAATAATAATAATCGTCAAAACTAGCCTTGACTCTTAAATTGGGATAAAAAAACGCCGGACCTTATCCAGATCCGGCAATTTTTTTAGATTAACGCCAATATAACAGGTACAGCAGCGTCGCAACCAGACCGGCTGCACACAGCAGCAGTCCGAACGACAGCGAAGATGTCAGAATCTGTTCCTGACGGATGCGCAGCCGTCTGCGCAGTTTTTCGGCGGTAAGTCCCTTTTCCATCCAGTAGTCTTCCGACTTTTCCCGGAAAAATACCCGGTTCATGACACCGATGCATCCATCCGCCAGCCCATCGCAGAATCCGCAGACCGCGCCAAGCACCGGCAGCAGTACCTTTCCGAGCATCGGACGGTAGACACCGTCTTCCAGGTCCAGCCATGCCGGCCAGCAGTCGAGGTATTCCCGCTCTCCATTTGCAGTCTTACGGGCAAGCAGCCGCATGACAGCCAGATATACAACAGCACCGATCAGGATACTGATTGCGGCACCTTTGAGGTTGGTCAGCGAAAAATAAGCGATTTCACCCGCCGGTTCCGAACCAAAAAAGGATACGGTCAGGTCGGCCAGCTTATTCATCGTAAGTCCCGGCAGGATTCCGAATACCGGAATGATCAGCGCGACCACCGAAAGGGTGACCGCACTCAAACGGGACATATACCGCTTGCGGATACCCTTTTCCAGCCGCTTTTTCTCTTTGGCGGTCAGTTTGACCTTCTGCGGACGGTCGATAAACAGCACGGTGAAAAGTTTTGCCATGTACCCGAGCGTCATGCCGCCGGTCAGCAGGAATACCCATTCCAGCACGGTGATCCATCCGGCAGCGCCGCCAGCTTCAGCAGTCAGCGCCGCATATTCGACGATTCCTTCATGCAGCAGCGTCTTGCTGATATATCCGGAAAAGAGCGGAATACCACCGATCCCCAGCGCACCCGACAGGTACAGCGCCATCAGCAGCGGTTTGCCGCGTCCCCAGCCTTTCAGTTCATTCAGGTTCAATTTATGGGTATTCATATAGATCACGCCGGAAACCATGAACAGCAGCAGTTTAAACAACGAGTGGTTCATCATATGCAGCACCGTTCCGCGTGCAGCCAGCATATTTTCCTCTCCCAGCACTGCCAGCAGTCCCACACCGACCAGAATAAATCCGATCTGGGACATCGACGAACAGGCAAGCGTCCGCTTGAAGTTGACCGAAAACAGTGCCAGCAGTGCACCGCCGAACATCGTAACCGCACCCAGAATCAGCAGCAGTTTTCCCCACGCAGGGTCATGCCGGAATACGTTGACCGTCACCGCGATCACGCCGAAGATGCCGCTCTTTGTCAGGATGCCCGACAGCAGCGCCGATGCAGGCGCAGGTGCGACCGGGTGTGCCTTGGGCAGCCAGATATGCAGCGGGAACATACCTGCTTTTGCACCGAAACCGGTCAGGATCAGCAGTCCGGCAGCCCAGACTTTTCCTTTTTCCGGTACCTCTGAAACAGCCGCATACAGCTCACTGAAGGTCAGTGTCCCGGCAGTTGTGTACAGGATTGCCAGCCCCATCAGCATCGCCATGCCGCCGAAAATTGCAACCGCCAGATAGGTCTGTCCGGCACGCATCGCCTCAGGCGTCTCATCATGGACAACCCAGGTATAAGAGGTGAAGGACATGATCTCAAAGAAGATAAACACAGTAAACAGGTCGGCTCCGAGGAAAACGCCCATCGTCGCGCCGAGTGTGAACAGGTAGAAAAAGTTATACCGTCCAAGGCTCTTATAATGAGACGAAAAATACTCCCTCGAAAACAGCCCGGTTCCCAGCCACATCAGCGCGGCAACTGTCCCATAAACTGCCCGGAATCCATCCAGCTCAAGGTTCAATCCCCAGCCGCCGAATCCATTCATCGATCCAAAAACAACCGTTCCGTCCCGGAAAAATCCGACCAGCATCCCGACCATCACCGCAAATTCCACCGCAACGACAGCCGTCACAGCGTTATCCCGCAGTTTATCGGAAACCATGTCGGCAATCCATGCCGCAAACGCACCAAAGACCGGCCAGAAAACCAGGAAGAAAAGCAGCGATTGACGCATTTCTACAGACATATTTGTTCCCTTCCTTTCTCAGCACAGTCCTGCCGCGACCGAGGCAAGACCTTCGGTCAGCAGCTGCGGAAACAGCCCGGTCAGCAGCATCAATACACCAAATACCACCATCGGCACCGTTTCCATCCATCCGGGATCTTTTCCACTGTCACAAAGCGTTTCGCCATTTCCAGGGAAATACGCCTTGATGACAACCGAAAACATATACACAACCGTCAGCATCGCCGAAACAAAAACCGCAATACCGCCGATGATTCCCATCACACTGCCATCGGTGACCGCCGCGGAAACCAGTTTCCATTTACTGATAAAGCCGTTAAAGGGCGGTATTCCGACCAGTGCACAGGAAGACAGAGTGAATGCCGCAAAGGTAATCGGCATCCTCCGTCCAATACCGGAGAGTTCGCTTACATAGTTGCGCTTGGCAACCGTCATGACAGCGCCTGCACAGAAAAAGGCGGTAATCTTGATGATACCGTGGAAGACCATATGGGTCAGGCTTCCGGTCAGTCCGGCAGTGCTCATCAGGCTGGCACCGAGCAGGATATAGGAAAGATTCGATACAGTGGAAAATGCCAGACGGCGTTTGAAGTGCGGTTCTTTAACCGACCGCGCCGAACCGTATACGATGGTGATGATGCAAAGTGCCATCGGAATCCACTGTGCCCAGCTGCCGCGCAGTATTTCGGTACCAAAATTATAATAGGTCACGCGGATAATCGCAAACGCGCCCGCATTGACGACTGCAACCGCATGAAGCAGCGCTGTAACAGGCGTTGGTGCAATCGATGCGGCTGGCAGCCAGTTCTGGGACGGGAACAACGCCGATTTGACGCCGAATCCCATGAAGGTTACAACATACACACCGCGTACCAGCATCAGGTTACTGCTGAGTGCTTCCGCATCCAGCACACCGCCGTATACAAACTCGGTCGTACCGCCCAGAATCGAGATAAAGCAGAGCCCGATAAAGGCAAGGGTCGCGCCGCCGATGTTGTAGCAAAGGTATTTCATCGCGACGTGAATCGACTTTTTGTCCATCTCATGGCAGACAAGCGGCGTGGTAATCAGCGTCAGCAGCTCATAAAATAGATACATCGTCATCAGGTTTGCCGAAAAGGCAATGCCCAGCGTAACACCAAAAGTCGCCGTGTAAAAGGCAAAGAAACGATTCTTTCCCTTTTCCGGCTCCATATAGCAGAATGCATACAAGCTCGCAAACGGCCACAAAAATGCTACCAGCAGCGCAAATACCATCGACATGCCGTCACTTCTGAGCCCAAGGGTCAGATTACCCGGGAAAGAAATCGGGAAAACCGCTTCCCCTTTGCATCCCAGCGCCGCAATCAGCGTCAGGATACTGGTCAGGATGGTGAACCCCTCGACATACAAATCACGCGACAACCGTCCCTTGAACCGGAACACCAGAAGGCCAAAACCGCTGATGATCGGCACCAGCACCGGTAATAAAATAAACCAGGGTGATAAATTCATACTTTTCGGCCTCCTTTCTTATAATACCATCGCAGCGATGCTGCTGCCCAGCTCGACCAGTGCTCCAGGAGCAATGCCCATCCATACCGTCGCAGCGGCAAGCAGGACGACCGGTACCAGCATCAGCCCATCGGGTTCAAGGTTCTCAGTTTTCACACCGCTGCCGCAGAAAAATCCGCGCAGTCCCAGCGGCAGCAGATATCCAGCCGTCAGCAGTGCCGATACGATCAGCGCAACCGGAGCAAGATAACTGAGCACACCCACTCCCGATTCCATAGAACCAACCATCAGCTGCCATTTGCTGACAAAGCCACTCATCGGCGGAATGCCGACCAGTCCAAGCGAGACGATCACCCAGCACCATACGGTGACCGGCATTTTACGGCCCATCGCGGTCAGTTCGCTGACTCTT
>CALWWT010000111.1 GCA_944385325.1 uncultured Clostridia bacterium
TTCAGCTAAAGCATTGTCATACGGATTTCCCCGTCTTGACATAGATGGCGTTATGCTGTATGATTGAGTTAGCTTAAAATACTGATGCGATGTGTATTGAAAGCCTTGGTCACTGTGGAGTTGCAGCTCTGCGGTGACCTTCTCTTTTTTCTTAGCCGCGCGAATGGTGCTTAAAACAAGTTCTACATTCTGCTCTGTTCCGGTCTTGTAGGATACTATGCTATTGTCAAATAAATCTCGAATGATTGACAAATACAATACGCCTTGCGCCGTCTTTATATACGAAATGTCCGTAACCCATTTTTGATTTGGTCTTTCTGCTTTGAAATCTCTGTTCAGCGGATTTGGGGCAATTTTGCCCACTTCTCCTTTGTAACAGCGTTATTTCTTCATCTTGACATGACAAACCAGCCCCAGCTGATTCTGTTATCAATATACCACATATTGTCTAACAAATAGGGTGCAGTTCAACCAGGGAAAGAATGATTTTTCTCCGTTTTGTAGGGGAGATGTACCCGAGGTCTTTGTAATTTATGTAGGCAAATACTGACACGTTATTGTTGTTAAAATGCTCAGTATCTCCACTGTCTGTTTATTCTTAAAATACTTTTGCAAACTATGTTGTAAACTGTCAAACACCTATTTTCTACAAATTGAGTATGCTTATGCTCAAGGGAAATCTAAAGCAGGCGGATGCGGGGGCACCCGACCGGTTGACTGACGGCAGATCAATTTAGGGTGAAGTAGCAGAGTACTGATACAAATTCCATTTGCCAGACTGGAAAGGGCGTAATAGGCACTCTTTCCAATTTGCGACCTGTCTTGACGAATGGTCGTCATAGGCGGGATGGTATAGTCACATATTGGAAGATCATCAAAGCCCACTATACTGAGATCTTCTGGGATTCTAATACCTAAGTCGTGACAGTGAATCATTAATGCATTCGCTAGCAGATCATGACTGCACATGATTGCAGTGACACCTTCGTTAAGCAATCGAGGAAAATCAGTTCGCAGATTTTCAATCAGCAGTTCGGATTTACTTCCCTGTTTGATGTTGGCTGGTAAACCATGTTGCTGCAATGCACGGAAAAAAGCATCGTAACGTTCTCGGTTGACATAAGCATTGGGGGTTCCACTGAGATAACCGATTTTTTGATGACCAAGATTTTTTAGATGCTCCACCACAAGATACATTGCTTCGTTGTTATCGGTTCCGATATAGGTGGTTGTAGGATTCTGTTTTACATAGTTGTCTAAAAGGACAGCCGGTGTACGACTGGTATGGAGCTGATTCAGCCATGGATCGCTCAGGTGAAGATCCAAAAAAAGCGCACCGATAAAGTTATGCTCCAGCATAAAACCATCGTAGGATGGATTTTCTTCTCGGAACTGGGTATCCAGCTGTTGTAGAACAACTTTACAGCCGGCCGGTTCCGCCATTTTTCGAAATCCAATAATAATATCATAACCAAAATCCCCGGGCTTTTCATATTTCATTCCATCAACGAAAATGCAAAATTGTGGTGAATCATTCCTGCGAAGAGGCTTGGTATAGCCCATTTCAACAGCAGCTTCCAGAATAGATTTTCGCATTGTTTCGCCAATATCTGGGGCACCGTTGAGTGCTTTGGATACGGTACCCTTGGAGACATGCAATTTTTTTGCGATATCGTCAATCGTGGCCATAGTCTTTCTCCTTTGTTGATCATCATGCTCAATCAGTGGTCTGTACAATTATTGTACAAAAGAATAGCCGTAAAGTCAATCAAAAATTTGTAGTTTTTGCCTCACTTTGCTTGTGTTCTTCTGGTTTAAAACAAGATGTCTACAGACATGGTAAAAGTGGATAGATTCTTTACAAATAAGTTGTGAATTATAGTGATTGACGGATGAATCCAGTTGTTGTATCATATTTACGAAACAATACGAAACTTTTGCTCAAAACTTTTCCTGATTATGGACACAAACCAAGGAGGCTGTCAAAATGTTGGACAAAAACAGACCCGGATGGTGGCGGAACGCAACCATCTACCAGATTTATCCCAAAAGCTTTCAGGATACAACCGGCAGCGGTACGGGTGACCTGAAGGGGATTATTTCCCGTCTGGATTATCTGCAAAAACTGGGGATCGACGTGATCTGGCTTTCCCCTGTTTTTGCTTCTCCGCAGGTAGATAATGGTTATGACGTCTCAGACTACCGGGCAATTGATCCGATGTACGGTTCGCTGGAAGATATGCGGGAGCTGATTGCCGAAGGCAAAAAGCGCGGGATCGGCATTGTGCTGGATATGGTTTTGAACCACAGTTCTGACCAGCATCGCTGGTTTCTGGAGGCAAAGTCCAGCCGCGATAATCCCTGCCACGACTACTATGTCTGGAGAGACGGCACGCCGGATCAATATCCGAATGATATGAAGGCCGCTTTTGGCGGTCCCGCGTGGACATGGGTACCGGAAGTCGGGCAATATTATTTCCATCAGTTTGCGCCCCAGCAGCCGGACCTGAACTGGGAAAACCCTGCACTGCGCCGGGAACTGTATGATATGATCCTTTGGTGGATGGAACAGGGAGTTGCAGGTTTCCGCCTGGATGTCATTGACCAGATCGCGAAGGAGCCTGACCGTGGTATCACCAATAATGGTCCCCGCCTGCATGAATATCTGCGCGAACTCAGCGCCGAAACTTTCCAGAAAGGGTGCATGGTGACGGTTGGCGAAGCATGGGGGGCAGACCTGGAACGGGCAAAATTGTACAGTGCGCCGGATGGCAGCGAGCTGTCGATGGTGTTCCAGTTTGAACATATCCTGCTCGACCAGCAGCCGGGCAAAACCAAATGGGACCTTGCGCCGCTGCCGCTCGTCCAGCTGAAAAAGACGATGGCCCGCTGGCAGACAGGATTGCATAACCAGGGCTGGAACAGCCTGTTTATGAGCAGCCACGACCTTCCCCGTATCGTTTCCCGCTGGGGGGACGACGGAAAATACCGGGAAGAATCGGCCAAAATGCTGGCAACCATGCTGCATGGGATGCAGGGCACGCCATACATCTATCAGGGTGAAGAACTGGGTATGACCAATATCCGGCTGCCTATCACCGAATACCGGGACCTTGAGACTTTAAACCTCTATCAGGAACGGCTGGAACAGGGTTATCCAGAAGAAGATGTGCTGGCGTCGATATATGCGCGCAGCCGCGACAATGCCCGTACCCCGATGCAGTGGGACGACAGCCCCAACGGTGGCTTTACTGCCGGAGAACCCTGGATTCAGGTCAATTCCAACTACCGGGAGATTAACGCTGCCGCGCAGATCGAGGATGAAAACTCGGTATTCAGCTATTACCGGAGGCTGACAGCACTCAGAAAGGAATACCCGGTATTTATCGAGGGCGATTTTACTCTTCTGGAGCCGGAACACCCGAACCTGTTTGTCTATCGCAGGGAGTACCAGGGAGAACAGCTGCTGGTTGTCTGCAATTTTGGTGATCAGCAAACAGAATGGGAACTGCCGGCGGAATGGAAGGACGCAGAAGTCCTGATTGCCAACTATCCGCCGCAGGATGGAAACCTGCTGCGTCCGTGGGAAGCAAAGATATTGCTGTGCCCGGCCGTCCGTTCATGATACAAGGCGTTTAGAAAAATAAAATGAGGTGTTCTGATGAGTATAAAAACCAATCCGCAGGCTGTCATCTGCGGGAAGCATTACCGTATTTCTGTTTTGACTCCCAGTCTCATTCGGATGGAATACAGCGAAAAAGGGGAGTTTGTGGATGCGCCGACACAGATGGTCGTCAACCGCAACTTTGAACTGCCTGACTACCGGCTGATTGAAGCGGAAGATGAACTGCAAATTATTACTGAACAGCTCCGGCTGACCTATAATAAAAAGAAGTTTTCAT
>CALWWT010000112.1 GCA_944385325.1 uncultured Clostridia bacterium
TGCTTCACCCTCGGTCACCACTGTCATCGCAAACGGATGGGTCTCGACCATCGTCCCATCCAGCGCCGCTGCGACCGCCAGCGGGTCATGCAGCGAACAGCTTTTCTGTTCCAGTTCGTTGTCGATATAGTGGGAGACGATGTCAAAGAGGGCTTTGCCTGCCTTGCCGTGACCTTCCCACCGCCTGGCCTCTTTACGGGTCAGCAGGTTTTTATGGGTGACATCCAGCCCGACCATCGTCATCGGGATACCGCTTTCCAGCACTTCTTTTGCTGCCTCCGGGTCGACGGCAATATTGGCTTCGGCGTAGGGCGTGACATTCCCTTCCACCGTCAGTGCACCGCCCATAAAGACAATTTTACCGATTTTGGCAAAAGTTTTCCGGTCTTTGCGCAGTGCCTGCGCAAGATTGGTCAGCGCGCCGGTCGCGACCAGAATCAGGTTTTCGCCGTATCTTTCGGCCGCTTTCAGGATAAAGTCAGGAGCGGCAATATCCGATGGTGTTCCGGCGTGGGGAATCGCGACATTTCCCAGCCCGTTTGCGCCGTGGATGCGGATGCAGGCGTCCGATACCTGGAAACTGTCTCCATTCAGCGGGTGTTCAGCTCCGTAAAAGACCGGGACGTCCGGCCGCCCCATCATCGAAAGCAGGTCAAGGGTATTGCGGACAGCGGTCTGGTTGGTGACATTGCCGAAGCAGCAGGTCACGCCGATCAAATCAGCCGAACCGTCGGCCAGCGCATAGGTAATCGCCATTGCGTCGTCGATGCCGGTGTCCATATCCAGCAGCAGTTTACGGGTCGTCATAACGGTTCCTTTCCGCACCGGGAGCATCGGTGCATGGTATTTATTTCCTGTTTCCAGTATAGCGGATTTACTGTTAAATTGCAAGTACGGTGTCTGCACTCTTCGGGCTGTTCATGGATGCAATTTTTGATTTGGAAGCTGTTTTTTGCTGCGGTAGGCTTGTGGAGAAAATTGTGCTATAATAAAGGAAAGTATGGCAATCATAAAGAAATCTTAAAACTTTCAGAGATTTGTTTTTAAAAGATAATCCGCTATAATATAGGTATAGAAGGAGTGCGTTTAATATGTACAATATTTTGATTGTGGACGATGAGAAGGACATTGTCCATGCCCTGAAAATCTACCTTTCTTCCGAATCCCAGTACCGTACTTTTGCCGCATATACCGGCAAAGAAGCGCTGGAAGTGCTCGAACGAGAAGAGATTCATCTGGTGCTGATGGATATCATGATGCCGGAAATGGACGGTATCTCGGCACTTTCCGTCCTGCGGGAAAAGAGCAATGTCCCGGTTATCCTGCTGACTGCCAAAAGTGAGGATACCGACAAGATCATGGGACTCAATATCGGCGCGGACGATTATGTCACCAAGCCCTTCAACCCGGTCGAATTGCTGGCGCGGGTACGTTCCCAGCTGCGGCGGTATATGAAACTGGGCGGCTCCAAGTCGGCTGGAAATGACGGCATCCTGCGTGTCGGACCGTTTGAACTGGACGACAAAACCAAAACCCTGACCCAGGACGGCGAACCGGTTTCCCTGACGCCGACTGAATATAAGATCGTTCAGCTGCTCATGTCCCGTCCGGGAGAGGTGCTCTCTCCGCGGGAAATCTACCGGCAGGTCTGGAAGGATGAACCCTATGGCGCCGATTCGACCGTTGCGGTACATATCCGCCACCTGCGGGAAAAGCTGGAGATCAATCCGGCGGAACCGCGCTATCTCAAGGTCGTCTGGGCTCAAGGGTATAAACTGGTTGGTGAATGACCGCTCTGCTTTAAGGAGAAAAAGCGATGATTGACAATATCATACGAAAGCCGCTGGTTAAAGTAACAGCTTTTTTATTGTCGGTGGTGCTGGTGATTGTCACGGGGATGACGATGCTGGCGTTTTCTTACTGTTCGGCGGAATCCTTTTATCTGACCGGCAGCAGCGGCATTTATAATTCCACAATGATCACCGGCGTACTGCGGAGTACGGCGGGCAATATCTTCCAGCAGTATATATATGAAGGAAAAGAGGCTGTTTTGCAGCGGTACCCATCGACGGATACCAACCTTCGGTTTCAGATCACGCCGGATGACCCGGAAGATGGGGACGGCATCACCAACGTTTCCGAGAATGAGACCGGCTTGCAGTACAGTACCTGGTACGGCTGGTATACGCTGGATAAATACGGTGGAGTATATTATCTGTCGCTGGAATCCCAGCCGGGTTTGGGTGAGGATTACTATTCCGATGGATATCTGGAAGATAATCAGATGACCATGCATACCGTTACTGTCCGGATGGCGATTGCTGATCCGCTGATTGTGGCTGACCAGCTGTCGTTTCTGGTACGGCTGTATAATACGCTGTTCGAGATTCGCTATCCGCTGATCCTGGTTTTGTCCGGAGCGTTGATTCTGACTGTACTCAGCCATATTCTGATGTTTTGCGGCTGTGGACGCAGACCTGGAATGGATGGGGTATATCCTGGATGGCAGGAAAAAATTCCGCTGGATGTCTATATCTGCCTGTTCGGATTCGGGATTATTTTCACTTTTGCTTTGTCGGCTTCGGCTTGGGACAGTATTACTTACGGCGGTGCAACCGATCTGTATTTTTCGATGATGATCTCTGGGCTTTTTATGCTGATGGGGGTAATTTTGAGCGAACTGACTGCTTGCAGCCTTGCGATTCGGTTTAAGATGCACGGCTGGTGGAAAAATATGCTGGTCGTGAAGCTGACTTTTGCGGTTTTCCGGCTGCTGAAAAAAATTTGGAATCGGTTGTTTGCCGGTATAATCGGAACGCTTGGAAGTTTTTTCCAGACGCTGCCGTATGTATGGCGCGGCGTTATTGCTGCCGGCGCTGTGCTGCTGGCAGAGATGCTGCTGACACTGCTGCTGCTGACCGGGAATGGTTTTGCAATGTTTTTGTGGCTGTTGGTCAATTTGGCGGTACTGGTCATTGCCGGAATGCTGCTCAGCCAGATGCAGAGACTGCTGCAGGCAGGAAAAAGAATGGCAGATGGAGATTTTGAATTCCGTATCGATACCGACGGAATGCTCCAGTCCTTTCGGGAACATGGGGAGGACCTGAATGCAATCAGCGAAGGGATGGTGCACGCCGTTGACCAGAAGATGCGCTCTGAGCGGATGAAAACCGAGCTGATCACCAACGTTTCCCATGATATTAAGACACCCTTGACCTCGATTGTCAACTATGCTGACCTTCTCAGCAAGGAACAGCCGGAAAATGAACGGATGCGGGAATATATCGAGGCGCTTTCCCGACAGTCGTCCCGTCTGCGCAAGCTGATCGAAGACCTTGTCGAGGCGTCCAAGGCAAGTACCGGTAACCTTTCGGTCGATCTGCAGCCCTGCGAACTGGGCGTGCTGATCGAACAGACTGCCGGTGAATATCAGGACCGTTTGCAGCAAAGCGGGCTGGAATTGGTGGTGGAAGCTCCCGAGCAGCCGGTCGAGGTGCTGGCTGATTCCCGTCGAATCTGGCGGGTGCTGGATAACCTGATGGGGAATATCTGTAAGTACGCGCTTTCCGGTACGCGTGTCTATGTCACGCTGGAAAAGTCCGACTGCGCACGGCTGACCCTGCGCAATATCTCCCGTGACCGTTTGGGCGTTTCGGCAGATGAACTGATGGAACGTTTTGTCCGTGGAGATACATCCCGTTCGACCGAAGGCTCCGGATTGGGACTGTCGATTGCACGCAGTTTGATGGAATTGCAGCATGGCAAGCTGGAATTGAAAGTGGATGGCGACCTGTTTAAAGTGGTGCTGACGCTGCCGTTGTTAAAACAGTCGGAGCAGCATATGTCGGTGCCCCAGTCGGAGGAGCCGCAGACTGCCGCGGCAGAACGGCCTGAAAAGATAGAACTGACGGTGCAGCCGGCATCCGGCGGATATGACGTAAACTGGGAAAAATTGTCTGCGTCTGACAGGACTGCTTTCCAGCCTGATGGCTCCCGGCAAGCACCACCCAGGCGGGATGCAGTGTCCTGCAGGATAGTTTCCGGAGCGGAAAAGAAACTGAGCCGCAAGGCACGCCGCGGAGAAACTGCGCGCAAAGTTGAAAAACGGCTCAGCCATGTATTTGAAAGCATGTTTGAGCCGCTGGATGACAATATCAATTCCCGCAGCTAAGCTTAATACGGATAGGGAAGGGCACAGGAACAGTGAAATCTGTTACCTGTGCTCAGGCTGTCGAAAAAGTTCAGGTTATAAGCGGCTTATTCAGAAATCCTACAGTTTACAAGTACACTGCAAGTTTTTTAAAGCAGGTCCAGGGCGGATGGTTCGCGCAGCGAACCGTGCCCTGGGCGCGCTCTGCGCGCAACCTTCCCCAAAAATCTAGCCATTGCCGCAGATTGTGCGGCAATGGCGGGCTGCTTACCCCAACTTTTATGATAGAACCTTTGTTTATACAGCCCGGAAGGAGGAAATATCGGATGCGGCTGAACAGGAAATGGAACAGGGGACTCGCAGCTGGGCTGCTTGGGTGTGCGATTATACTGACAGCAGGCGGATGCAGCCGGCAGCCCGAAAGGTTTACGACGAGTTTTCTGGACGTATTCGATACTGCTTCAGCGATTGTCGGCTACGCGGCAGACCAGCAGACCTTCGACCGGCAGTCGGACGGATGCCATCAGATACTGGAACAATATAACCAGCTGTATGATATTTATAACTCCTATGACGGACTGGCGAACCTGAAAACGGTCAACGATAATGCCGGAATAGCACCGGTTACTGTCAGCGAAGAGGTTATCGACCTTTTGCAGTTTGGCAAGGAGATGTATGAGCTTTCCGGCGGGCTGGTCAACATCTGTTTTGGCAGCGTGCTGGAAGTATGGCACGACTACCGGGAAGACGGGCTGTCCCATCCTGAAAAGGCGGAACTTCCGCCGATGGAGCTGCTGGAAGAAGCGGCAGAGCATACCGATATCGCCGGGCTGATCATAGATGAAGAGGCGTCGACGGTGTATCTTTCCGACCCGGAAATGCGGCTGGATGTCGGCGCAATCGCCAAAGGGTACGCGGTACAGCGGATGACCGAATGGGCGGTTGACAATGGGATGGAAAATGCTGCCTTTTCGATCGGCGGCAATGTTTCGACCGTTGGCTGGAAAGAGGATAAGGAAGGCAACCCGTGGATTATCGGGATTGAAAATCCTGACCTGACTGCCGGTGACTATCTGCTTACCGTCGGGATATCCGGTTTTTCGGTGGTAACCAGCGGTAATTACCAGCGTTACTATACGGTGGACGGAAAACGGTACCACCACATTATTGACCCGGAGACGCTGATGCCGGCGGATTACATGCAGGCGGTTTCGGTTCTGACAGATGATTCCGGTTTGGGAGACGGGCTGTCAACCCAGCTGTTCCTGATGCCGGTGGAAGAAGGGCTGGAGCTGGTCGAAAGTATGGACGGCGTGGAGGCACTATGGGTTGAAATGGACGGAACGGTGATCACCAGTTCCGGATTTGATGAGTATATCAATGACTGACTGAAAGGAAGAATTGCTATGGCAACCAGCAAAA
>CALWWT010000113.1 GCA_944385325.1 uncultured Clostridia bacterium
ACTCACTGGTAATCCGGAATGCCCAGTTGCCTTCCGGTACACCCGGCTGATTCATCTTGCAGTCACCGCCAAATCCGCACAGATCCTGTACGGGTACGACCGTCAGCATCGCCGGACTTGCCCACAGCGTCCGGATCATCGCACGGACCGCAGGTGCTTTGTAACCGCCTTCCTTCCAGTTATCTCCATCAAACCCGCAATAACGCATCGCACGCTCACGAATTTCCGGCGATACAGAATACAGCCATCCAAAAGCAGTATCATTATCATGTGTACCGGTATAAGCAATTGCATTGCGCGGGATATTATGCGGCAGATGGAGATTGTCATAATCATCCAGAAATGCAAACTGCATGACCCGCATTCCTGGAAGACCGGTATCTGCAATCAACTTGACGACACCATCATCAATCTGCCCAAGGTCTTCAGCAATGATCGGTGCGTTATCCCCGAAAATTGTCCGAACACGGCTAAAGAAGTCCATTCCGGCACCTTCCACCCATCTGCCTTCCCGTGCAGTTTTCGCATCGCCCGGAATCGACCAATAGGAAGAAAACGCCCGGAAATGGTCAATCCGCACCATATCATAGCATTGCAACGAAAAACCAAGCCGTTTCATCCACCAACTGTAATCGTGCTCTTTCAGATACGCCCAATCGTAAATCGGCTGTCCCCAGAACTGCCCGTCTTTTGCAAAATAGTCGGGCGGGCAGCCGGAAACCTGCTTCGCCTTTCCTGCCAGATCCAGCTGGAACATTTCGCGGTTGCCCCATACATCGGCACTGTCCTGCGAAACATAAAATGGCATATCACCAATAATCTTGATTCCAAGATCATTGATCTGTTTCTTGACCGCTCTCCATTGGGTATAAAACTCGTACTGGACAAATTCCTGATACAGGATTTCATCTGCATATTTTTCCCTTGCTGCCTCGACCGCTTCCGGACGATGGAACCGGAGATCCTTATCCTCCCAGTCGGGCCACCATTTCTGACTGTTCTGCTCACGCAGTACGACATAAAGAGCATAGTCCGGCAGCCAATCGCTGTTCTCTGCGGTAAATGCTGCAATCTTCTCTTTCAGTGCCTCGTCAATCCGGCTATATGCTTTACGCAAAACACCGTCACGGGTCTTGCGCAGCCATTTGTAATCAGCTGCAAAGGGTTGCGGGTATTTGTTCTCCTCCAGCTCCTGTTCTGTCAAAAGCCCGTCTTTATGCAACGTCGGAAGGTCGATAAACAACGGATTTCCGGCAAATGCAGACAGGCTGGCATATGGCGAATTATACTGGTCTATCGTCAAAAAAGGCAACGTCTGCCAGTAGGAAAAACCGCAGTTATGCAGTAAACGGGCAAACTCCACCGCTTCCTTACCAAATGAACCGATCCCATATTCACCGGGCAGAGAAGAAATATGCAGCAAAACGCCGCTGGAACGATTGATCATAATAATCATCCTTTCAAAACTTATACATTATTTTAGAAAAAGCATTTTCTTATACTGTCAATATCAATAAATAAGACGTGCTTAACCTCTATTATTATAGCAAAATCGTCTTCCTGTTGCAACTGGCAAATAAACAGGAATTGCCCAAAATTTATGGCAGTTATTTATAAAAATACACTTCTTTTTAGTCGTATACCTCTGCTTTTTTGGATACTTTGTGCATATTCTGGCATTTTACTACATTCCGGGATACAAAAAAACCCTGTCCATGCGTATGGTCAGGGTTTTTTCTGAATAACTGCCTATTACATCAGATGGTTTTGGACCTTTGCGGCGGTCAGGGTATTGCGCATCAGCGTGGCAATTGTCATCGGACCAACACCGCCCGGAACCGGTGTGATAAACCCGGCTTTCTTCTCGACAGCCTCAAAGTCAACATCTCCGCACAGCTTGCCTTCCGCGTTTCGGTTCATGCCGACGTCGATGACAACGGCACCTTCCTTGACCATATCCGCCGTGACAAATCCGGCTTTCCCGACTGCTGCGACCAGAATATCCGCCTGGGAACAGATCTCGGCAAGATTTTTTGTCCGGCTGTGACAGATGGTCACTGTACCATTGCGGTGCAGCAGCAGCATTGCCATCGGTTTGCCGACAATATTGCTGCGTCCGATGACTACACAGTTTTTGCCCTCGATTGAAACGCCGGTTGAATCGATCAGGTCAAGACACCCGGCCGGCGTACAAGGCAGCAGATTGTATTCCCCGATCATGATCCTGCCGACATTGCCTTCGGTAAATGCGTCCACATCCTTCTCAGGCGAAATCGCTGCAATAATGCGATGATCGTCGATCTGAGGCGGTACCGGCAGCTGCACCAGAATCCCATTGACCTTCGGGTCATGGTTGAGCTGTTCGACCAGCTGGAGCAGCTGGGACTCGGTCGTGTCTTCCGGCAGCGCATATTCATACGACTCAATGCCGCAGACAGCGCATGCTTTCTTTTTATTGTTGACATATACACGGGAAGCAGGATTATTTCCGACAATGACTACTGCCAATCCAACCTGTATTCCCTTTTCTTTCATCACTGCGACTTCTTTTGCAACTTCTGCCTTGACAGACGCGGAAATCTGCTTTCCATCAATGATCTGTGCCATTGAGAGTAGCCTCCTTACTGATCAGTTTTCTCCTGCTGCTCGGTTTCAGATGTTTCAGAACCCGAATTTTCTGCCGCTTCATCCGCATTTTCAGACTCCTCTGGGTTATCTTCCGAAGGCTTCACTTTAGCAGCATCCTTTTTCGCTTTCTTTTCTGCCCGGATTCGTTCTTTTTCCTCTTTCCACTTTGCCTTGTCGGCACGCAGCGCCTGATATGCTGCATAATCTTCCTCATCCTTCTGATATTGCTCAGTCAGAGCATAGCAGCACAGATAATTGTCATCATGAGAAGCACGGATCTTGCTGCGGATGACCAGCCATGCAATCAGGCAGGCAACAAACAGCAGTCCGGCAAGCAGCTGGGATACACGGATTTTACCGATCAGCAGCGAATCGGTTCTCAAGCCTTCAACAATCATCCGCTCAAATCCGTACCAGCCAAGGTACATCAGGAAGATTTCGCCGTCAAAGCGTCTGTACTTTTTGGAATAGAGGTAAAGCAGTACAAACCCCAGCAGACACCAGATGGACTCATACAAAAAACAGGGATGTACCGGTGCATTCGGGTCAACCGACACACCCAGCGACGTCAGCGTCGCCACATTATCCGTATCCGACAGATAAGCAACAATTCGGGTACCAGTCATTCCCCAGGGAAGACCGGTATTGCAGCCGAATGCTTCGCCGTTGACAAAGTTGCCCCAGCGTCCAATACCCTGACCGATCAAAAAGCCCAGTGAGGCAAGATCCAAAACCGGCAGCACATGCATTTTATGGCAGCGTGCCACGATCATACCGACCAGGAACGCACCAATGACACCGCCGTAAATTGCCATGCCGCCTTCCCAGGTATGCCAGATAGCGGACAGGTTCTCCTTATACTGGTCCCAGGAGAAAATAACATAGTACAGACGTGCGCCAACTACGCCACCGATCAGACCGCCAAGCACTACATCCACCAGCTTATCCGCATTGACGCCGAAACGTTTTGCATTACGGAATGCCATCAGCATCGCCAGCAGGATGCCCACCGCAATAATGACGCCATACCAGGTAATGCGGAAACTGCCAATTTGCAGCGCATTGGGGTTAATGTTAAACTCCAGTCCAAGTTTTGGAAAACTGACTGTATGCATGAGATATGCACCTTCCTTACTAAAAATTATCTCCGCGGATGGATGACGGATATCGCCATGCACGCGTTATCAAAATCGGTCCGCAGCCGTCTGGTCACATCTTCCGGCGTGACAGCCGCCAGCATCCCGATCGATTCAAAAAGCCCAAGACCGGACATCTCCGCTCCCAGAAGAGCAGTCGCCGAATCCTCTACATCATGCAGCGTCCGCAGCATCCGACCGTAAATCGCATTTTTGCAGGCGAGAAAATCTTCATGGTCGATCCCATCCATTTTTACCCGCTCTATTTCTTCGCAAAGTGCCTGCTGAACCGCTTCCGGCTGCTCTGATTCTCCGCCAAACAACGAAACCAAAAATCCTCGTCCGGAAAATACTTCGGTGCCAAAGGTCGAGTTAATCAGCCCGGCACGCAGCAGTTTTTCATAACAGGCAGATGTTGAACCAATCAGCAGCTCATGCAGAATTTCCAGCTCAAACTGCTGGCGCAAAAAAGCCGCTTCTGTTTCGGCTGGACGCTGTTTAAAACCAATATAAAACTGCGGCTGAGCAACATCCATCGTTAGATCAGCACGCGGACGGAGTGCTTCTTTCCGCTCCTGATAGGGTGCGCGTTCGATTTCGAACGTTTCCCGCTCTACCAAATTCTGTTCAATAATCTCAAGCGCCTTATCCGGGTCAAAGTTGCCGGCAATCGCAAGAACCATATTTCCGGGATTATAAAAGGTATTGTAGCAGGTATAAAGCAGCTCAGGCGTGATCTGCGCAATACTCTCCTCGGTCCCGGCAATATCGATCTTGACCGGTGAATACTCATACAGGCAGCCCAGCAGTTCAAACAAAACCCGCCATCCGGGTGAATCCTGATACATCCGGATTTCCTGGGCAATAATTCCCTGTTCCTTACGAACTGTCTCTTCGGTAAAGTACGGATGCTGTACAAAGGTTAAGAGCGCTTTCAGCGACTCATCAAAATTGGACGTGCAGGAAAACAGATAACAGGTCCTATCAAAAGAGGTATAGGCGTTTGCGTCCGCTCCAGTAGCGGCAAACAGCCGAAAAGCATCCCCGTCCTCACTCTCAAACAACTTATGCTCCAGATAATGGGCAATACCAGCCGGAACCGCTGTGAAATCTTTCTCCCCAGCTTTACGGAAACAGGTATCAACCGAACCGTAATTGGTGCCAAAAAGCCCGTAAGCAGTCGAAAAGCCTTCCATCGGATAAAGCAGGATGGTCAGCCCGGATGGATGGCAGCAGCGAATGTAAGACGATTTCAAACGCTCGTCCCGAAAAACTTGCTTATTCATCATCCGACTCATCCTCCTCTCCCTGTGCCGTTCCATTGAGCAGATAAACGGTATCCAGCTGAAGCATATTCGCAGCACGGATAATATCCTCTCGGGTCACGGCTGCCAGTCCGGCACACTGATCTTCCGGCGTTTCCTCAATTCCGAACACCTTCTGAGCACGATAATAGCTTTCTACCGAAAAGGGCGATTCCTCGACCGAACGGAAGGTGTTCTGAAGCGACAGCAGCGCAAAGCGCATATCTTCATCGGTGAAAGTTCCCTGCTTCATTGCTTCGACTTCTGCGAAAATGGCAGCTTTTGCCTTTTCAACATTGTCCGGACGGACGCCCGAATCAATCAGAATCACACCTTTGGTCCTGTCAAGGTTTGCGCCGCAGTAATAACAAAGACTCTGTTTCTCGCGGACATTTAAAAACAGCTTGGAAGTCGGTGTTCCGCCCAGAATCGCTGTCATCATCCGCATCGGATTCAGCATCGGGCTGTCCGGCTGGATATTCGCCCGGAAACCAATGCACAGTTTAGACTGGACAACTTCAAAATCATCCTGCGCGGTTTTGACTGCTTCTCCGGCAGAAATCCTGCGCGGCT
>CALWWT010000114.1 GCA_944385325.1 uncultured Clostridia bacterium
TAGAGTGTCGAAAAAGTATTTTGGAGAATTTTGGAAATCGCCAAAACTCATCCAAAGTTTACCATAGGACGGAAAGCAGGTCCAGGGGCGCAGCCCCTGGGCGCGCCCTTGGCGCGCAATCCCTAAAAAAACGTAGCCATTGCCGCAGCAAGCGGCAACGGCGGACATAGAAGAACAGCGGTTGACTTTATCGACAGCCTGAAACGGGCGGAGAAATTCGCCCGTTTTTCTGTAAAAGTCTGCTATGGCTCAAGGCAAATCCGCCATATTTTCCCGTTTGCCCGCATATGATGTCTCGATTTGACCGGCGTGCGCACCGTCGTGTGCCGGGTAAAGAAAGGGGCGGGCAGATGAACGGATGGAAGGATTGGCGCCATAGGGGAAAGGGTTTGTTGTCCGGTAAAGGACCGGGGAATTCCGGTGAAAAAACTGCTTTTCAGATCACCCACTTAAACCGTCGGGCACAGAAGATCCTGACGATACTGACCGGGACGGCGCTGACGCTGATTTGCTGTCTGCTGGCAGAGCGGTACGCAAGAGGCGGAAGGGAAGATGTGGTTCAGACACTTGGTACCGCACAGGCGGGAAGCGTGCTGATCATTGATTACCACCAGGTGCTTCCGACCCAGGAGGATGTCGCGGCGGCACAGTCAGCAGGAGAGGAGAGCGCAATCACCCTGTCTGCCTTTAAAGAAGATCTTGCGTGGCTGATGGAAAACGGAGCGGGATTTATCCTGCCGTCTGAACTGAAAAAGGCGGTACAGGGGCTTTCCTCACTTCCCGAAAAGGCTGTCATGCTCACCTTTACGGGCGGGTATGAGAGTTTTTATACCGTTGTATGGCCGCAATTGAGAGAAAGTGCCCGGAATGGTTCAACCAGCGGTGCTGATTCTCCCAAAGGCTGCGTCGGCATCATCGGCGCGGAAGCGGACCTGTATTCCGGCAGTGTGGAAAAAGAGATCGCGACTTCCCGGCTGAGCTGGAACCAGATTCGCCAGCTGGATGGATCGGACTGCGTGGAAATCGCAAGCGAGGGGTATGATCTCTGTCTGGACGCGCAAGCATGGCTTGGACCGCCGGAACCGGTTGGAAAACTGTCTTCCCTGATGCACTTGCTTGGGCTGGCGCCGCAAAGTAAGCGGAATATCACCGAGGATAACCTGCTGCTGTATTACAGTACGGTCGGCAAGGATGCTTTGACAATGGGAGAAAAGATGCGGCAGACCCTTTTTCATGAAGCGGACGCGTTTTTTGTGCCGGAAGGCTGTGGCGGAACGGAGACAGATCAGGCGCTTTCCGATTCCGGGCTCACCATGACGATGCTGGCAGGAAGCTTTGACGGTCCGCTGGATGGTAAATCTGCGGAGAATAATCCCGGGTGGAACCTGATATCCGATCATGCAAGTCTCTTGAGTATGATCCGTCTATTGCGTCCGAACGAAGGCAGCCTGGAAGATATCGCCTCAGCCTATTTTGAAGATCAGCCGTCCTGATATAAGACAGGACATGAAAAACGATAAAAGGAGCAGGAAGTGGAAAATTTAAGCAATATTTCGGTCATTCGGGAACTGTGCGAGCGGTTTGGCTTTTCCTTTTCCAAATCGCTTGGGCAGAATTTCCTGATCAATCCGACCGTTTGCCCGCGTATTGCCGAGATGGGCGGTGCCGGGAAAGAGGTCGGAGCAATCGAAATCGGAACAGGTTTTGGAATTCTGACCCATGAACTGGCGCTGCGTGCCAGAAAGGTCGTGGCAATCGAGCTGGACAGCCGGCTGCTGCCGGTGCTGGAGTATACCCTCAAAGAACATGATAACATCAAGGTGATTAACAGGGATGTCCTCAAGGTGGATATGAAAAAGCTGATCGAGGAGGAATTTGCCGGGATGGATGTGGTAGTCTGCGCAAATCTCCCCTATTACATCACCTCTCCGGTCATAATGGCGCTTTTGGAACAGCGTCTGCCGATCAGTGCCGTCACTGTTATGGTGCAGAAGGAAGCGGCTGCCCGGCTGTGTGCGCCGATGCCGTCACGCGACTGCGGTGCGGTGACTGCCGCGGTACGGTATTACAGCGAACCAAAGGTTTTATTCCCGGTCGGACGCGGCAGCTTTATGCCGGCGCCGAATGTGGATTCCTGTGTGATTCGGCTGGATGTCCGGAAGGAACTCCTTTTGCCGGAAGAGGAGGAGCGGCAGCTGTTTAGGGTGGTCAAAGGCGCCTTTTCCCAGCGGCGCAAGACGCTGCAAAATACCCTTTGTTCTTCGCTGGGAATCCCAAAGGCGGATATCGCGGCAGCGCTTGAACAGATCGGTCAGAAGCCGGCTGCACGCGCGGAAGAGCTTTCGCTGGATGAATTTATTGCACTTTCAAAAATCATAAAATAACCCGGGCTGCTGCCAGTCTGAAAAGGAAAGGACGTCAAACATGGAAAATAAATACTGTCTGCGCCGTGCCGTGGAGGCAGATTACGCGGATCTGATTGATTTTGGCAACTATGTCTTTGGCATTGATTTTCGCGCGCTGCTTCCAAAGCTCTACCGCGATCATCCGGAGCTTGCCGCAGACCATGTCCTGGTGACCGAACCGGGTGCGTGCGGCGAACGGATTCGTTCGATGGTTGGATGCTTTAAAATCCCGCTGAAGGTCGGCGGCGAGAGCCTGCTGGTGCGCGGAATCGGTACCGTTTCGGTGCATCCGTATGACCGCGGCAAGGGTTACATGAAGCTGGCTATGCACAAGGCAATCGACGACGCCAGAGAGGAAGGCGCTGATTATATGGTGCTTTCCGGACGCAAGCAGCGGTATCAGCACTACGGCTTTGACAAGTGCGCGACCCATTATGAGTTTGACCTGAGCGCTTCGGTATATGACCAGCTGCGGCGTTTTGGCGTGGAAGGCATCTGCGCGCCGGTCAGTACAGATGGCTATACGGTGCTGAATGAAAAGGACAGTGAAAAGTACGCTGCTGATTGTCAGGCACTTTTTGAAAGTCAGCCGGTATCTGCTGTACGCCAGAATTTTCTGGAAATTGCCCATAGCTGGCGCAGTGAAGTACGGGTACTGCTCCGGGACGGCGTTTTTGCCGGATATATGACGCTGGGCAACGCTTATGGAAACTATACCGTAAATGAAATGCTGCTGGATGAAAAGCTGGGCGGAGAAAATGGCATGGGCTTTCTGCCGGGCGTTGTTGCTCTTCTGGGAGCGGCTGTCGCACAGGGAGCCGGGAATGTGGAAGTGGTGCTGATGCCGTTCCAGACGGCGCTGATTCGCTGCCTGACGCTGATTGCGGAGCATTGCCGGGTTTGCGGCGGATACGGTATCAACGTCATGAATTACGCAAAGGTCGTAAAGGCTTATCTTCAGGTAAAAGCCGATCGTCAGCCGGTCATGGACGGAGAGTATGTTTTTGAGGTCATCGGCGGGGAAAAGGTGCGTGTCCGAGTTTTGAACGGCAAGGTAACAGCGGAAAAGGTCGGGGAAGAGGTTACGGCGGATATTTCTCTGCCGCACCTGCAGATGATGAACTTCCTGTTTGCGCCGACCGGTCAGATGGGAATCTGCGGACGGCAGCCTGCATTGGAAAAGAACTGGTTTCCGGTTCCGGTATGTTTTTCGGAGCAGGATAATGTATAATTTTAAAAAACAGGGCAATAATATAGCGGTCAGAAATTTTCTCTGACCGCTGTTTTTGCCGTAAAACCGGGAGAAAAAAAGGAAAAAATATTTTCTCAAAAATTTTTTCAAAAAAGTGTTGACAAAAGCTTTTTGCTGTGGTATTATAATAACCGTTCCGCGGGACGTCAGGAAACACTGAGGCGGCGGCAACAGAAATGGCGGTATAGCTCAGTTGGCTAGAGCATTCGGTTCATACCCGAAGTGTCACCGTTTCGAATCCAGTTACCGCTACCATTTCGCAGAATTTTTCTGAAGGCTGCAAAGTATCGGCTGCAATCGCGGCTGGTGGGGCGCTTTGGCAGTATTTAGCAAAATTCTGCAAAACCCGGCCCGATGGTCAAGCGGTCAAGACATCGCCCTTTCACGGCGGTAACCCGGGTTCGATTCCCGGTCGGGTCACCAAAAAAGCTCAGTCTTTCGACTGAGCTTTTTCTTTTTCTGCGCTCTCCTTGCGCGGAGCGATAGTGCTTTGTAATACAATCAGCCTTTCTTGGCAGTCGATGTGAATCATCGGGTCGATTTTATCTTTTATTTTCTTCTACCAAGTTAAACTGTTCTAACGAACCGTCAACTCCTTGGTAAAAGGGGCGTGTTCTGGGGCACTTTGTAAAAACTTCCCCTTGAAACAGCAAGGCACAAACGAATAAAATAAAGACAGGGATTGCCCGGAATTTTGAACCGGGGATCATTTTGTTCGAGGTGAGCAGGATGGCAATGTCAACCATTTACGTGTGGATTACGACCTGCTGTGATCTGTTCTTTTCTTATTTTCTGGCGTGCAAGCTTACAAAAGAACGGGTGCGCAAATATGCCCGAAAAGGGATGGAAAAAGAGAGCGAATTCGAAATCAAACGCTTTCAAACTTTTCTGTTTCCCCTTTTGGTTTCCCTGGCGGTCTTTGTGAATCTCATGTGTCTCTATGGGGGAATCTATTTGATCTGTGATGACCTGCCCAATAAAATCACAGGCCGCTGGCCTGTTTGCGAAGGGACCATTGTGGGCTGGTACGATGGATATCGTGGCAAAGGCGCCGCGATGATTCAGGTGGGAGACGAGACCAAGGGATATGATATTCGGAACCTCAACATTCTGGAGGGCGAGATGGTGGGGGTCACCGTTCGGATGGCTTATAACAGAGGCGTCGCCTGCATTTTGGAGCATCAGGAAAACGGCAATTGGGTGCGTGAGAGGAATTTGCCCTATTACGGGCGGGAAGCCCATGCAGTTCAAAAAACCATTGCCATGAATCTTCTGGCCGGCGCGCTCACCGGCGGTTTTGTTCTGAAAAAACTTCTTTGGCCGGAAAAAACGGCTTTTTTCAAAAGCAAAGCTCTCCGCAATGTCCTGGGTGGCTTTCTTCTGGCTTTGACCGTGGCCGGCGAAGTGCTGGTGTGCTGCACGGTGCAGCGTTTTGGACAAACCTGGCAGGGAGAAGAGCAGATGGTGCACAGTCAGCTCTTTCTTCTGGTGCTGCTTTATGCCAATATGCTGTTCTGCATTCTGGTCACCCCAAAATCCACAGGATACCGCTATTGGTGGATCACCGCAAAAGAGTTTTTCAAAGAACTGGAGGAAAAGGAAAAGAAGTGATATCATCTTTTTCTGAATAACTTAGCCTACGCCGCCCGACATTCAGGCGGCGTAGGCTTTTTAATCAGTATTTTGTAATGGAATCATTTCCGAATACCCTATTTTGGCAGGGGCAATTTCCAGAGTACAAAGCCGCACTTGCAGTTCATCCGCCCCTTGGACGAAGAGTCTCTCGCCCGCAAAAAGGAGGGTTGCCTACCGCATGCACGCTGTTTTCAAGCGCTAAAAGAGCCGTAACTTGCGTGTGGGATGTTTTTGCGGTAACATGATTCTATATGGGCGCTGAACCGAAAGCGCCCCCGAAACAGGAGAAACGATATGAAATGTTTGCATCTGTCCGATCTGCATCTGGGCCGCAGACTGCGGGAAGCGGATTTGGAAGAGGATCAGAACTATCTTTTAAATGAAATTTTCAACATCGCTGTGGAAAAACGTGTGGACGCGGTGCTGATTGCCGGCGACGTGTACGACCGCAGCGTTCCCACCGTGGGTGCGGTGCGGATGTTTGACGAGTTTCTGACCAGGCTGAGCCAGGCATCCATCCCCGTGTACGTCATCAGCGGAAACCACGACAGCGCAGAGCGTCTGGGCTTTGCGGACCGGCTTCTGGACGAAAAAGGCGTGCATCTTGCCTGCGTGTTCGACGGCCAATTGGTGCGCTATCCGTGCCGGGACGATTTTGGCCCCGTGACCATCTGGGCCATGCCTTTTTTAAAACCCGCGTCCGTGCGGCGTTTTTATCCGGAAGAATCCATTGAAAGCTACACCGATGCCGTGGCGGTGGTCCTGAAAAAAGCCAACCCGGATTTTTCGCAGCGCAATGTGCTGATTGCACATCAGTTTGTAACGGCTGTGGGCTGGGATACGCAGCGGTGCGAGTCCGAGACGCTGAGCCTCGGCACGCTGGACAACGTGGATGCGTCCGTGTTCGACGGCTTCGACTATGTGGCGCTGGGACATGTGCACAGCGCCCAGCGCGTGGGCCGGGACACCATCCGGTACTGCGGCGCCCCCTTCAAGTATTCCGTGGACGAGGCCCGGGGCGAAAAGGGCGTTCTGCTGGTGGAACTGGGCGAAAAAGGACAGGTGGATGTGGAAAAAATTCCTCTTCACTTTCTGCGGGACGTGCGCAGGGTGAAGGGAACGCTGGAACAGATCCTGTCCGGCGCGCAGCCGTCGGAAGATTATCTGCATGTGGTGCTCACCGACGAAACACCCCTGATCGACGCGGCGGCCCGGGTGCGGGCGGTCTACCCCAATCTGGTGAAGCTGGAGTTTTCCGCCCGGCACGGGCAAACCGATGCTTCGGACCGCGCCCAGGAGATGCTGCACAAAACGCCGCTGGAGTTGTTCGGCGATTTTTACCGCCAGGTGCACGGCAGCGATCTGTCCGACGAGGAGACCGCGGTGATGAAACAGGTATTTGAGGAGGTGCGGGAATGAGACCGATGCGCCTTTCCCTGTGCGCCTTTGGCCCCTACGCGGGAAAAGAAGAACTGGATTTGGAAAAATTCGGGCACAGCGGTCTTGTGCTGGTGGCCGGCGATACCGGCGCAGGCAAGACCACGCTGTTTGACGCGGTGTGCTATGCCCTGTTCGGCAAGCTCAGCGGCCGGGTCCGCGGCGTGGAGACCGTGCGCAGCGACTATGCCGCCCCGGGCGATGAAACCTATGTGGAGCTGGTGTTCGAGCACCGAAACAAGGAGTACCGCATTCGCCGCACACCGGAATATCAGCGGCCCAAGACCCGGGGCGAGGGCATGACCCAGCACGCCGCCACCGCGGAATTTTATGCGCCGGGCCAGCCTGTGCTGGACAAGGTGCGGGACGTGAACCGGGCGGTGAATGAGCTGCTGGGCATTGACGCGGACCAGTTCCGCCAGATCGCCATGATCGCCCAGGGCGAGTTTGTAGCCCTGTTGAATACCGCCGGTGAGGAGCGCAGTAAAATTCTGCGGCAGATTTTCAGCACCGGTGTGTATCGGCGCGCCCAGGACCGGCTCAAGGAACTGGCCGCCCAGTGCAATCGGGAAACGGAGCAGGGAAACGAACTGCTGCGCCGTCAG